>DATGSA010000390.1:0-6014 GCA_035303085.1 Flavobacteriaceae bacterium | reverse complement strand
CCATGCCACACGCCAAGACTTGTATTGCAATCGCTTAACCAATGTACGCGGACACGCTGATGCTCCCTTAAAAAGGAGTTTGATGCAGTTTGGATTTAAAAAAACAAAGTTTGTTATCGATGAACTGATTATCGAAACTTCCCGACATCAATATACTCCAGCTTATGTTAATATGACTAAAGAATTTTATTTGAATATGTAGAATTGGCCTGACAATTAAAATTCCCAAGCATTTTCAACTTGGGATTTATATTGCTTTTATCTACTCACATTATTTGGGTTATAATCTTTATAATCGCTTTTCTTCTCAATAAAAACTATATCATATTCTTCCAGCTCATTTAGAATAGGCTCATACACCTCCTTACTTACCGGTCTGTGCACTCCCGGGGTTGTAATCTCTCCGTTTAAAATTTTTAAAGCCGTTATTCCAACAGGGTATCCAACGGTCTTAGCCATTGCTGTATAAACCTGATTATCTCCAATATTAACCATATTAGATATTATCTGTTTTTTTTCACCATTGAGTTCGTAACCAAATTTGTGATACATTATTACCATATCTTTATCACCAGGCTGAAGCGACCATTTTTCCTCAAGAATTTTCTGCAGCGCTTGAGCCGGAGTAGCATTTTTTAAACCGATTTTTTTATTGGGATTAAAAAGATCCAACTCCTCAAGTTTACTCCACATCACATCATCTTGTTCGATATTCAGATTATAACGAGTTTTAAGCTCCACCGAATCCGTTGGTGAATAGGGTAAAAAGGAGTTTATAAAGTCTCTGTAACTCATTTCTTCGGTATTTTTCATTTGATAGGTATCATCTGTCATTCCCAACTGAACGAACATATTCCATCCGCGGCTAAATCCAATTCTTCTCAAAGTTCCTCTATAGATGGTTTGAATGTCTTCCAATCCATAGATAGGACGATATTTCAATGAATCTCTATTGGCCAACGCTTCAAACTTTCCATAATTATCGATATCGATAAATTCCGTACGTCTGAAAAGTCGGTGATAAGGGATGTATTTATACTGACCTTCCTGAATAAATTCTGCTGCTTTACCTTGTCCGGCTACAACAACATTTCTGGGATTCCAGGTAAACTTGTAATTCCATAAGTTATTATCATTTTCCGGAGCTACCAGTCCACCGGTAAAGGATTCAAAAGAAATCATCTTTCCTCCTTTCTCACGGATTCGATCGATAACTCTCATCGCACTCATGTGGTCAATTCCGGGATCCACTCCAATTTCGTTCATAAAAACCAGATCTTTTTCCTTCGCAACTTCATCCAACTCCCACATTTCATCACTTACATAAGATGGAGTAACCAGGTTTTTATCGTATTTTATACAATCCTTGGCCACCTCTATATGAAAACGCGCCGGCAACATAGAGATAACAATATCGGCATTATCAATCGCCTCAACTCGAGATTCCTCATCAAACACATCCAGTTTTATAACTTGGGTTTGCGGATGATTATTTGCCAATTTCTCAGCTTCTTTTATCGAGATATCCGCTAAGATAATTTGTATATTTTCCGATTTAGATTTTTCTTGAAGGTACTTTACTAAGGAAGAAGAGGATTTTCCTGCTCCAATAATTAATATATTACGCATTAAAGTTTAATTTTGTCAAACGGCAAATGTAAAAAATATGTACAATCAAAAAACAACCTATCACAAAAAGTTATTATTTCTTGGTGCAATCTTGGGTTTTCTGGGCGTTATCTTAGGTGCATACGGGGCTCACGGGTTGAAACCAATCTTAACTTCTGAAGATATAGAGACTTTTGAAACCGGCATACGCTTTCAGTTTTTCCATGCTTTACTTGCCTTGATTGTTGGTTGTATGGGTTTTCTTTCTAAAAAAGCTATCAACATCATTTATTATCTCCTGCTTATTGGCGTAGTATTTTTTTCCGGTTCAATTTATGGTTTAGCTACAAATGACCTAACATCCGGTTTCGATTTTACCCGAATAGCTTTAATCACTCCCGTAGGTGGATTGTTGTTAATGTCGGCTTGGATTATTTTAATTGCAAATATTTATAAATATTCATCTTTGAAGCCGAGGTCATGAATTTAATGTGTAATTTTGCAGCCTAACTAAAGAATAAATATTGTATGTATTCAGACAAAAAAGCCTCAAATCAGCCTTCTATGGCGTCATATGGCTTTAAAAATGATTCAAGTAATATTCATTACCAACTCGACCCAAAAAAATTACAACAAATTGCTGTTGAAAAAGAAAATGGCAAAGAAACAGCTAATGGTGTTTTAGTAGTTAATACGGGCGAATTCACCGGAAGGTCTCCCAAAGATCGTTTTATTGTAAAAGATGAAATCACCAAAGAGGAAGTTTGGTGGGGAGATATCAACATTCCTTTTACCCCGGAAAAATTCGACGCGCTTTACGATAAAGTTGTTTCTTATCTTTCTGAAAAAGAAATTTATGTTCGTGATTCGTATGCCGGTGCAGCAGATGATTATCGCCTAAACATTAGAATAATCAACGAATATGCTTGGGGAAATATCTTTGCGTACAATATGTTTTTGCGTCCTGAGGAAAAAGAATTAGCCAATTTCAAAGAGGATTGGTTAATTGTAAATGCTCCGGAATTCCAGGCAGACCCTAAGGTAGATGGAACTCGTCAGCACAACTTTGCGATTCTAAACTTTACTAAAAAAATTATATTAATCGGTGGAACGGCTTACACAGGTGAAATCAAAAAAGGAATCTTTTCTGCCTTGAACTTCATCTTACCGGTTTATAAAGAAACTTTGCCGATGCACTGTTCTGCCAATTTAGGAAAGGATGGGAAAACCGCACTTTTCTTCGGACTTTCAGGTACGGGCAAAACTACATTATCAGCAGACCCCGAACGAAAATTGATAGGAGATGACGAACACGGTTGGACAAAAGATAATTTAATCTTCAATTTTGAAGGAGGTTGTTATGCTAAAACAATCAATCTTTCTGAAGAGAAAGAACCTGATATTTTTAATGCTATAAGACCCGGTGCACTTTTAGAAAATGTCATTTTAAAGGATAACAAAGAAGTAGACTATGATGATACTGCCATAACGCAAAATACGCGGGTGAGTTATCCGATTTATCACATCAACAATATTGCTCAACCATCAGTCGGAAAAAACCCAAAAAACATTTTTTTCTTGACGGCAGACGCTTTTGGGGTATTACCTCCAATTAGCAGACTAAGTCCAGCGCAAGCAGCTTACCATTTCATCAGCGGATATACAGCGAAAGTTGCGGGAACAGAAGCTGGAATCGACGAACCTGTTCCGAGTTTTTCCGCTTGTTTCGGTGCGCCGTTTATGCCTTTACACCCTGCGCGCTATGCTGAGATGTTGAGTAAGAAAATGAAAGACAACAACACCAATGTATGGTTGATCAACACAGGATGGACCGGTGGTCCTTATGGAGTTGGACGTCGAATGAGGTTGAAATACACCCGTGCTATGATTAAAGCAGCTATGGCAGGAAAATTGGATGATGTGGAATACCAAACCCATGAGATTTTCGGCTTAGAAATGCCAAAAACTTGTCCAAATGTTCCTTCGCAAGTACTCAGCCCGAAAGAAACTTGGGAAGATGAAGCAGCTTATCAAGCCAAAGCTCGTGAACTTACAAATCACTTTAAAGACAATTTTAAACAGTTTAGGAAATACACCAATGATGATATCTTAGCAGCTGAACCTGCTTAAAAATTTAAATTTTTAAAAAAAATCAACTATTTCCATAAAAAAAACCAGGTCTTCGAACCTGGTTTTTTTATGGAAATAGTTTAAAGGTTTATTTCTTATTGTGCTCTTTGATATAATCCTCCAGTGCTTTAGTCATAGACGGCGCCTCTTTTGTCGGAGCCAAAATATTCACTTTCAGACCTTGTCTTTCTGCCTCTTTATTAGTTGAGTTTCCAAAAACGGCAATCCTTGTTTTATTTTGTTTAAAATCAGGAAAGTTTTCAAATAAGGATTTGATTCCACTTGGGCTAAAAAACACAACTATATCGTAAAACACATGTTCTAAGTGAGACAAGTCACTAATAACAGTTCGATAAAAAACAGCTTGTTTCCAATCCAACCCCAGTTTATTCAGTTTTTTCGGAATAGCCGGTTTAAGCATGTCTGAAGAAGGCAACAAAAACTTCTCATTTTTATATTTTTTTAAAACCGGAGCAAGATCTTGTACAGTTCTTTTACCGACATAAATTTTGCGTTTGCGGTAAACCACATACTTCTGCAAATAATAAGCAACAGCCTCACTGGTGCAAAAATACTTTAAAGAAGTCGGAACTTCATACCGCATTTCTTTTGCAATTCTAAAAAAGTGATCTACAGCGTTACGACTGGTCATAATAATCGCGGTATAATCACCCAGATTAATTTTTTGCTGGCGGACGTGTTTCGCCTCCACACCTTCTACATGTATAAAAGGAATAAAATCTACTTTTACTTTCTGTTTTTCCTCCAATTCTGAATAGGGAGAATTTTCAACCTTTGGTTTGGGTTGAGACACCAAAATCGTTTTAACTTTCATAGCTAAGCAAGTTTTCAAGCAACATAATTAAGCCTTAATACAATATTTTATAAGCAATATAGTATGGCGCAATTTCGAAAATGCAAAGATACAAAATAAAGTAATACAAATTTGGTAAAATTAAACTGTCATTCTTTTTATAAAAGTATCCCAGAAACAGTATATTTATAAATAACAATACAACCAAGGCTATCTTATAAAAAAGAAAATTAGGGTTCCAGCTATAAATTAGGAAAATCAATATTGGCAAAATACATAAGGCCAAAAAGTTCTTGTATGTTATTTTGAAAAAGACGTAATCCCTCAATAATTCTTCCAAGGATAGAAGTACTCCTAGCATTCTTTCGATTAAATATTTCCCTACTACAAAAACAGAATAAACCAATAAAATTTGAAGAAATAATAAAAACGACATCTCGGTAATGATATTTAAATTTACCAGGACAATATATATCGCTAAGGAAATAATTATAGCGTGAACAAAGAACAGCGCTCTTGTAAAAAACCCGAATAATTTAATCGATTTGTGTCTTTCTCGAAAGTATTTATCAGAAAATAAGATTTTAATGAAGTTGTCAAATTTCGCAGTATAATTTGATCTTATAAAAGTCAATAAAAGCAATATGCCAAGGATTATGGGAGTAATCCAATCCTGTAAATTTAAATTTCTCGGAATAGCGTCCATTGATTCAACTTCAAGAATTTTCAATTTATCGATTGTTAAATGCAAAGGCGAATTTAATCTATTTTCCCTTGACCTTCCCCATTTGTCTTCTCTGAGTCTTCATCAGGCAGTCGATTTGTTTCCTTTAATGCTTTAAAAAAAGCTGCTCTGCTCAGTGGCTCATACTCATCGGTTTCTCCTAATAGCACAAGGCTATCGCCTTCAGTTTTTCGAAAACTATAATTGGCTAAGTTTCCCGTTCTGGTACAAATCGCATGAACTTTGGTAACATATTCGGCTGTGGCCATCAAGTTTGGCATAGGACCGAAAGGTCTTCCCTGAAAATCCATATCCAATCCTGCTACCACTACTCTGATTCCTGAATTGGCCATATCATTACAGACTTTAACTATTTCGTCATCAAAAAACTGAGCTTCATCAATACCAACCACATCGCAACCGTTGGCCAACAATGGAATATTAGCTGCTGCCGGCACCGGAGTAGAACGGATCTCATTTTCATCATGAGATATCACTAACTCTTCGTCATAACGGGTATCCAAGGCAGGTTTAAAAATCTCCACTTTTTGTTTAGCAAACTTCGCACGTTTGAGTCTTCGGATCAGTTCTTCGGTTTTACCCGAAAACATACTTCCACAGATCACTTCAATCCAACCAAATTGCTCTTCCTTATTTACGGTGTTTTCAAGAAACATTTTGTACTTTTAAGCGATATTTTTCGTTCTCTATTAAAGCGAATAAAATTACTAAAATTTA
>DATGSA010000389.1:0-16331 GCA_035303085.1 Flavobacteriaceae bacterium | reverse complement strand
ATGGCGATTTCTAATTTGGTATCGATTTCCCACGCATTGGAGGCATCTATTTGATCCTGCAAAACCGCTTGTCGATCCATGAGCTTTTGCATTTTATCAGGATCTTCATATACTTCGGGTAAACCATACTGATCATTGATTTTATTGTATTCATCAAGAATCGCCATGGTTTCGCCTACGCCTTCTTTTACTACATCCAAAACGGTTTTGTCTTCCTCTAATTTTGGTTCTTGTTCTAAAAACCCAATAGAATAATCTGAAGAGAAGGCGATGTCGCCGTTATAATCTTTATCTTCTCCAGCGATAATGCGCAAAAGTGTGGATTTTCCGGAGCCGTTTAATCCTAAGATTCCGATCTTTGCACCGTAGAAAAAACTGAGATAAATGTCTTTTATCACCGGTTTATTCGCGCCGGGATAAGTCTTTGAGACCCCCGACATAGAGAAAATTACTTTTTTATCGTCTGCCATATAATGTTGCTTTAAAGTCTAATAAATAATCGTCAAACATACGGAATTTTATCCGTTTTTTGAGGATTTTTAAAATAGGGAAAATCAAGTTGATAAACAAAGTAATTGTGAGAAATTTAATGCGATTCCAGGGGTTGATCAATAGCTCACAAATCACATCGGATTTCAACGTAAAATTGTATTTTTAGCAATTCAAATTTTGAAGAAAGTAATAAAAAATGACAAAAGTACAATCAAAAGTATTGATCGATTTTTATGCCGATTGGTGTTCACCTTGTATTGCTATGGAGCCGATATTAAACGAAATCGAACAGCATTTTCAAAAAGAATTAGAAGTGGTCAGGGTAGATATTGATGAAAATAAAACGTTGGCTAAGAATTTCAGAATACGATCAGTGCCAACTTTGATTTTATTTGATAATGGCGAAGAAGTTTGGCGAAAATCAGGATTGCTCACTAAACGCGATATCACTGAAGTCTTACAAAGTCATTAGGCTGATCTGAAATTTAATTTTGTAATTTTAAAAATATACTATCTGATAATTGTCATTGAATTTGAAATTTATTTTTGCTTTTTTGGCGAATTATCTTGTAATTAAATGGGAAATACCGAATTTATGAATACTTCCAACTTGTTTGCTGAATTAAAAATACTTGATTTATCTACCGTTTTGGCCGGACCATCAGTAGGAAGTTTTTTTGCGGAGTTGGGAGCAGAGGTGGTGAAAATCGAAAATCCCAATAGACAGGATATTACACGATATTGGAAATTACCCAATGAAAAGAAAGATTCCTCCGTATCGGCTTATTTTTCCAGTATAAATTATAAGAAGAATTATTTGCTGTTGGATTTAACCGATGTTGCGCAGCGAACAAAACTCTATGAGCAAGTAAAAATTGCCGATATCATTCTGATGAACTTCAAAAAAGGCGATCAAGAAAAGCTCAAAGTCACCGATAAATTATTACACAAAATAAATCCACAATTAATTATCGGAAAAATCAACGGGTTCGGAAAAGACAGTGACCGATTAGCTTATGATTTAATTTTACAAGCAGAAAGCGGAATTATGTCGATGAATGGAACTCCGGAAAGCGGTCCTATAAAAATGCCGATTGCGTTAATTGACGTGTTAGCCGCACATCATTTAAAAGAAGCGATTTTGATTGAGTTATTGATAAAAAGTAAATCGGAAAATTATGAAGGAAAAGCAATCAATGTTTCTCTTTATGATGCAGCGGTGACTTCGTTGGTCAATCAAGCTTCAAATTATTTAATGGCGAATCAAGTTCCGCAACGAACGGGATCACTTCATCCTAATATTGCTCCTTATGGGGAATTATTTAAAACCGCTGACAACAAAATAATTACCTTTGCAATAGGAAGCAATAGACATTTTAAAGATTTATGTCAATTTTTAAACGTTCCTGAGCTGATCGAGCAAAAAGAGTTTGAAAATGTTCAGAATCGGGTAAAAAACAGAACTGATTTATTTGAATTGCTCGCTCCTTTAATCAGTAAATATAAAGCTGATTTTATATTGAAAAATATGAGAACTTTAAAAGTTCCTTGTGGAGAAGTAAAAGATTTGGAAGCAGTTTTTTCAACCAAAAGAGCAAAAAACCTTGTTAGAGAAGAAGTGATTGACGGTCAACATACAAAACGCGTTAGTGGAATTGCTTTTAAAACGAATTAAAATAAAACATTTATGAAAGAATTGAAAGATTATATTGATCATACGCAACTCAAACCCTTTGCGACGGATAAAGACATCAAAATGCTTTGTAAAGAAGCGATAACCTATAACTTCTATGCGGTTTGTGTCAATGGATGTCACGTTTCACTGGTCAAAAAATTATTGATGGGCAGCAAGGTGAAAATTGCTTCTGTGATTGGGTTTCCGTTGGGTGCTATGAGTACAGTTTCAAAAGTAGCCGAAGCGAAAGAAGCTATTAAAGATGGTGCAGACGAAATCGATATGGTAATTAATATCGGATGGTTAAAACAAGGCGATGATAAACTGGTAGAAAGAGATATTGCTGCCGTTAAAAATGCCATTGGCGACAAAGTATTAAAAGTAATTATCGAAACTTGTTATTTGACTGATGAAGAAAAGAAAACTGCTTGCCAATTGGCTATGCAGGCAAAAGTTGATTTTGTAAAAACCTCTACCGGATTCGGTACCGGAGGAGCCACGCTTGCAGATGTCAAGTTGATGAAAAAAGTAGTGGGGGATAAGTTGCAAATAAAAGCTTCCGGCGGAATCCGGGATCAAAAAACAGCGAAGGAATATATCAACCACGGTACAGATCGGATCGGTACCTCGTCAGGAATTGCGATAGTTAATAATCAATAAAAATATATTTGAATGAGTTTACACTTAAATGCCAAACCCGGTGATATTGCTGAAACAGTTTTACTTCCCGGAGACCCACTTCGAGCAAAATGGATTGCAGAAACTTTTCTGGAAAATTCATTTTGCTACAATGAGGTGAGAGGAATGCACGGTTATACAGGGACTTATAAAGGAAAGAGAATATCGGTTCAAGGCACGGGAATGGGAATTCCTTCTGCACAAATTTATTGCCATGAATTGATTAACGAATATGGCGTAAAAAATTTAATTCGTGTCGGATCCGCAGGTTCTTATCAGAAAGAGGTTGGCTTGCGCGACATTGTTATCGCGATGTCTGCTTCTACAGATTCCGCTATCAATAGATCTCGCTTTGGAGGAGCAACTTATGCGCCGACAGCCGATGGAGAACTGTTTTTAAAAGCAGTTGAAGCAGCAAAAAGGTTGGATATTTCTTATAAAACAGGTAATATTTTATCTTCAGATGTTTTTTATGATGACGATCCAAAAACTTATGAGAAGTGGGCAAAATTTGGCTTGCTCTGTGTAGAAATGGAAGCCGCAGCAATTTATACGGTTGCAGCCCAACATAATGTGAAAGCTTTGGCAGTTTTGACCATATCCGATTCGCTGGTGACCAAAGAAGAAATAAGTCAAAAAGACCGAGAAACCAGTTTGAATCAAATGATCGAATTGGTTTTGGAAATGGTTTAGTATCAAAACTCTCTAATAAAAAAAGGCTTTACCAATTTATAATTGTGGTAAAGCCTTTTTACAGATTATGGGGTATTTGCATTACTCTTCAATCCACGAAGTAATTTCAGGCCCGTCGGGTAAAACTTTAGATTCATAAACTCCGCTAACGTGACCTTCTTCATCGATCAAATACTTTTGAAAGTTCCATTTCACTTCGGAATCCATTTCGCCATTTTTTGATTTTTGCGTTAGAAACTGATATAAAGGATGTTCATCATCGCCTTTGACAGAAATTTTGCTCATCATCGGAAAACTTACGCCATAATTGGCTTTGCAAAAAGAAGCGATAGTTTTATTGCTTCCCGGTTCTTGTCCGCCAAAATTATTAGCAGGAAAACCGACAATTACAAAATCTTGATCTTTGTAGTCTTGGTAGAGTTTTTCCAAGTTTTCATACTGACCGGTATAACCACATTCAGAAGCAGTATTGACAACCAAGATTTTTTTGCCCTTCAAATCGGCAAAATTAAAATCATTGCCTTCGATATCTTTTACAGTGAATTGATAAATACTTTGTTTGTCCATAGTTTTTTGTTGTGCAAAATTATTAGTTGAAATTAAAAAGAAGGATACTATAAATAGTAAAGAAGAATATTTCATCGGATTAAATTTTGTTGCTTTTTGGAATAGCAATTTACGATAAAAAAATGATGCTGTTTCAAACTTAACATTTTCTATAAAAAAACAGATAATTAGAAAAGTAGCGATATGGGGCAGTTTTGAGTTTATTTGGGTTTTGTAATTTCACGCAGAGTTCGCAGGGTTTTTACGCAGAGATATTTCCATAGTGTTTTGTGTTTTGATTGTACACCCCACCGACCCGTCTCGAGTTTCAAATCCACCAACTCGCTCTATTCCTATTTCAAGCAGACAAGTTTTTTGACAATTACCTTTTATAAGGTTTTATGAAATAAGACATACTTGTGGAACCTAACCGTATGGTCAGAGGGTAAGGCTAAAATAATTTGAAGATTTAGTCATTTACTGAATAAAAAGTTATAATTTATTTTAGCGATAAAAAATATCGTAAATTTGCAATAATTCAAGAAAGACTATGTTAGAAAGACTCAATTCAATAAAACAACGTTTTGATGAGGTAAATAATCTTATCATTCAGCCCGATATTATTGCGGATCAGCAACGGTATGTCAAACTTACCAAGGAATATAAAGAATTAAAAAATTTGATGGAGGAGCGCAAGAAGTATATTGAGCTCACTGAAAATATGAAAGAGGCCAAGGAAATCCTTGGTGAGGAGAAGGATGAGGAGATGATAGAAATGGCAAAAATGCAATTGGAAGAAGCTGAAGAAGAATTACCTGCTTTGGAAGAGAAGATTCGGATGATGCTGATACCTAAAAACCCGGAGGATGAGAAGAATGCGGTTGTTGAAATTCGCGCAGGTGCAGGGGGAGATGAAGCCAGTATATTCGCCGGAGATATTTATAATTTATTGACCAGATATTGTGAAAATCAAGGTTGGAAAATAAATGTTGTAGATTTTAATGAGGGTACAAATGGCGGTTTCAAGGAAATTCAATTTGAAGTCTCCGGTCAAAATGTTTATGGCACTTTAAAATATGAAGCCGGTGTTCATCGGGTTCAGCGTGTTCCACAAACCGAAACTCAGGGGAGAGTACATACCAGCGCTGCTTCGGTAATGGTTTTTCCGGAAGCGGAAGAATTTGATATTCAGATCGATCCTAATGATGTCCGGGTAGATTATTTTTGTTCTTCCGGTCCGGGAGGTCAGTCGGTGAACACCACTTATTCGGCAGTAAGATTGACGCACGAACCAACAGGTTTGGTAGCACAATGCCAAGATCAAAAATCTCAGCATAAAAACAAGGAGCAGGCTTTCCGCGTATTACGTTCGCGTTTATACGATTTGGAACTAGCTAAAAAACAAGAAGAAAATGCTGCCTTGCGAGGTTCTATGGTTCGTACAGGAGACAGAAGTGAAAAGATTAGAACTTATAATTATCCACAAGGACGAGTTACCGATCATAGAATTAATAAGAGTGTTCACGATTTAGATGCTGTGATGAATGGTGATATTCAGGAATTTATAGATGAACTTAAATTCGTAGATAATACTAAAAAGCTGGAAGCCTCATCTTCTGATTTTTTATAATTGGATTTATAAATTTCGCAGTAACCTGGGAGTAGGATTTAGGCAGGTTGGTATAACACTAACCCAATTAAATTACTTTGGAAAAGTTTTAGCGAAAAGCTCTTTTAATCTTCAATTCAAAATCGCAACAAACTGCTTTTCAACTTTTCCAAAGACAAGGGTGAATCCTCCTTACCGTCAAGGATCAATGATTTTCTTAACTTCACAATCAAAAAACAAATATAAAGGTGGCAAGGGAAATTACTTTCTAAATAAAGGAGTTTTTTGCCGAAATGGTTATCATCGATACTTTTCTACCTTAAGGATACAATCATGCGCTAACAAGACGGTAACGAAAATATTACAACTTCCATCTCACAGTTCACCACTCCCTACGTCCACCGAAGTTTTTTAGCGTAGGTAGAACAACTCACCACAGATTACTTCACTTCAAAAGCAACTTTCCCCAATCCCTCCAATTCACTTTCAATTTTATCATTGGGTTTTAGATAAACTGCTGCTGTAGCTGCACCGGCTAAAATAACTTGACCTTTTTCAATTTTCAAACCCGCATCAGTGGCTAATCTGCTTAATTCTACAATAGATTTTAACGGATTGTCGAGGATGGCTGAGGTTTTTCCTTTTTCGACTATTTCGTCATTGATTTTTAGATCGATCGTTAAGTCTGCAATATCGTCGGGTTTTAAGTCGTACCATCCACCTAAAACATATCCTGTGGAAGAACAATTATCGGCTACTACATCTTCCAACGAAAATTTAAAGTTTTTATACCGCGAATCGATAATTTCGATGGCGGATGCCATTTTATCAATGTATTGTGGAACTTTTTCTAAACTAATCGGTTTGGTGATGTCTTTGCCAACACGAAATGCAATTTCAGGCTCTGCTCGAGGGTGAATCCATCGATTCAAATCAACGGTTTCTCCGAAATTAATTTTCATGTCATCGGTCAATATTCCCCAGATTAAATCGTGAACGCCCATTTGTTCCATCTTCGCATAACTGGTAAATCCCAGTTTGTAACCGACCACTTTTTCACCGCGTTTTTTTCTGTTTTCTATAGAAAGTCGCTGAATAGCATATGCTTGTTCTAAATTGAATTTGTTTTTTTCAGAAATCTGTTCTACCGCCTCTGCATTTTTTGCAGCTTCGTCTAATGTGTTGGCAATTTCTTGAAGTTTCATATTGTTGTATAAGATTTTATTCAATGTAATGGTTTAAATCAGTCGATGAGTTTTTCGCATTAAAATTTCTTCGGTTGCTTGATTGACCATTTTTAATTTTTCGCTAAGCGAATGTTTAGTTGTTATTTTTCCATCTGCCAAAAGTTGAAGCATGGCCTCATCTTGTGCTCTTCCTCTTCTTAAAGCTTCAGCATAACCAATTTCCTCTTGGAAGGTTACCAATCGATATTTTCCTGAATATTCTTCGGGAAATTCTTCTTCTAAGGCGGTTTCCAATTCTCTTTTTTGTTGAAATAGGGGAGCGGCAGTATCGGATTTCATTTCTTGAAAATTATCTAAAGACAAATCTCCAATCGCATCGGCATCTGCTTTTCGTTCTTTTTGATAGGTTTCGAAAACTTCTTCCCAGCTGTTTAAATCTTTATCCAAGATTTCATCAAATACGAAAACATCTTCAAAGGAAGCATTCATTCCCTGTCCATAAAAAGGAACCATAGCGTGTGCAGCATCTCCCATCAACAAGGTGTTTCCTTTATAATGCCAAGGTGAACAGCGAATAGTTCCGAGCGTACTGGTTGGGTTTTCAAAAAATATCTTTTCCAAATCCGGCATTAGTTTCAATATATCTGGGTAATCTTTTTGGAAGTATGCTTTGAGATTATCGAAGGAATTTAATTTCGCAAAATTATCTTCACCGTTTTTGTAATTTAGAAATAGAGTAACGGTAAAGCTTCCATCTAAATTTGGTAAAGCGATAATCATATTTTCTCCGCGTGGCCAGATATGTAGCGCGTTTTTTTCCATTTGAAACTCTCCGTTTTTCCCGGGAGGAATATACAATTCCTTATAGCCGTGATTGAGAAAAATTTGAGCGTAATTGAACAGAAAATCGGGATGAAGAAACATACTCTTTCTCAAAATCGATCCTGCACCGTCTGTTCCAATGATAATATCACCTGATTTTCTTATAATTTCACCGGTTTCCGTATTTTTAAATTTGGCTTCGGTTCGATCAAGGTTGACCGACGTGCATTTCAAATCAAAAGAGATTTCTACATTGTCCATTTTTTCTGCTTCGGTCAATAACAATTGATTCAACTTAGTTCGTGGTACAGCGCTGATGTATTCCTCTTCTAATCCGCTGTATGGATAAAGTTTTGATTCGCCATTTTTTTCGTGAATCATTCTGCCATACATCGGAATCAAAAGTTTATCTACCTTGTCTTGTATTCCTGCTAACTTCATCGCTTTTTCTCCACGGTTAGAGAAAGCCAGGTTGATGGATCTTCCAGAATGAATTTTCGTTTTTCGTAAATCGGATCTTTTTTCTACTATTTTAACCGAATAACCTCTTTGTGCAAGGCGAAGAGCTAAGAGTGAACCGCAAAGTCCTGCTCCGATTATCAGAATGTTTTGTTGATTTTTCATGGAAATAAGTTTGTTATAAAAGGGATTTTATTTTTTGAACGAGAAGGAAAACATCTTCATAGCTGTTATATAATGGGATAGGCGCTAATCGGATTACATTGGGTTCGCGCCAATCGGCAATTACCCCGGCAGCAGTAAGGTTATTGAAAAAATCTTTCCCTGCTTTTTTTAATTCGATCGATAATTGACATCCTCTTTCCGCAGGATTTTCAGGGGTGATAATATTGATGTCATCTCCTTCAATTTCATTCATTAAAAACTCTAAAAATCCGGTAAGTTTGATTGATTTAGCACGAAGATTTTTAAATCCGGCTTCTTTGAATACATCTAAAGAAGCTCGAATTGCAGCCATAGATAAAATCGGAGGATTACTGAGTTGCCAGCCTTCAGCACCTTTAATCGGATCAAATTCTTGTCGCATGTTAAACCGCGTTTCTTTGTTGTGTCCCCACCAACCGGTGAGTCGGTTGAGGTCATCATTATCTGCATGAACTTCGTGAACAAAGCATCCGCCGACGCTTCCCGGACCGCTGTTGAGGTATTTATAGGAACACCAAACAGCGAAATCTGCTTGGGAATCGTGGAGGTCGGGTTGGATATTTCCCGCTCCGTGCGCTAAATCAAACCCGACTAAAGCATTGTTCATATGTCCTAATTTGGCAATCTTTTTTAAATCAAAAGTTTGTCCGGTATAATAATTTGGAACGCCGATTAGAACTAAAGCTATTTCATCGATATTATCTGCAAATAGTTTTTTTAAATCCTCATAATGATATCGATTGGTAGTTTTTCTCGGCTCCCATAAAAGTAAATCTTCAACCGGATCATATCCATGAAAATTTAATTGCGATTGAACAGCATATTTATCGGAGGGAAAAGCATCACTTTCAATAATAATTTTTCTTCGAAGGGTAGTAGGTTGATAAAACGAAACCATCATCAGGTGTAAATTTACCGTCAAAGTATTCATCATCACTACTTCTTGTGGTTTTGCTCCCACAATTTCTGCCATGGTTTCAGTTAGAAATTCATGATAGGGTTTCCAAGGATGTTTGGCTTTTGTATGACCTTCCACGCCAAGTTTTGCCCAATCGTCCAATTCTTGTTGAACATATTTTTGTGTGCGCTTGGGTTGAAGTCCTAAAGAATTTCCACAGAAATAAAGCTGTTTTTTGCCATCGATTTCCGGGATGTGAAATTCCTCTTTAAATTTCGACAAAGAATCCTCTTCATCCATTTTCCGTGCAAACTCCAAGGAATTTTCATACTGTATTTTTTCCATATCCTGATTTAAAAAGTTTCGTGCTAATTTAGGAATATTTTGACAACTTTTCTAAAGTAAGAGAGGTGAGTTGTCGAGTTGGATAGTCTCGTCCTCTTGGTTAATTTGCAAAGTTGCAGCTCCCCCCTCTGGCAGCTCGCCAAATTCCCGCTGAAATAAAATCAATCCTTATTTCCCGACAGATCGATATTTAGTCCGAAGAGGCTGGAGCCCCCTGTGCTGTTGAAACGGGCATAGGAATAACTAAATCGCAACTTGTTGATTTTTATGCCAATTCCCCCACTGAGTCCGGCGAAAGATCTTTGGTCGATAATTCTCAATTCTTCCGATCGTCTGAAACTATATCCCAAACGAACATTAAATCCGCCTTCGGGGAATAGCTCTACACCTAAAACAGTGTGCCGCATAAAATTATTGAAAAACCCCGGATTGTCCTTGGTTACATTTCCGTCGAGGTCGGTTTCATCGCGCGCGGTATTTCTAAAAGCGAGATTCCATTGCTGCATATTTTCAAGGGTGAAATGCCAACGAATCGGCAAATCTTCGAATTTCTGGGAAATACCTAAGTTCAGTTCTAACGGTAAAGTTTCTCGAATTTCATCATAAGGTTTAAACTGAGCTCCCGCATTTCGAAGCACTGCACTGATAATCATTCGGTTATCTGTATCTAAATAGGTGATTCCTAAATCAACAGCTGCTCCAACGGAGGTATAGCGTTCAAGTTTGGAAGTAATTCCTTTTAGATTGGCACCTATATGAAATGCTGAATTCGGGATATTGTAGGCATAACCTACAGAAAGTGCAACCTCATTACCGGTGGAAGAACCGGTATCATTTCCGAATTCGTCGTAGCCATCAAAAGTTCCATAATTGATATAAGTAACCCCGGCTTGGAAAATCCCGGTTTTCGGACTTAATTTAAAGGCATACGCGGCCGTTCCATAATTGATATCCCCTAAATAATTGACATAATTCAATGAAACTTGGTTATTCATTTCATCGTTAATTGTTGAGGGATTGTACAGTGCTGAAGTCGGATCATAAGTATATCCGGTAATATTCTTACCTCCTAAAGCTGCTTGTTTGGGAGAGCTGACAAGATTCAGAAATTGGTAAGTATGTTTTCCTCCAATTTGAGCTGAGCCCGAAAGCGCTGCTAAGAAAAAACTTATAAAAACCCAGGTTTTTGACATATATCAAAGTTGCTTGCCTATATAGAACTGAATTTAAGCTTGTTTTATTTTAAGGATCTATAAAAATACCTTTTTTCAAGCGATTTTATTTATATTGTTGGATCTAAATAATCAGGAATTCCACTGTTATTGGAATCCGGAAATTCTATATCTTCCGGAGTGAGCCAGTCCTTATCTGTTTCATGAATTATTATCTCATCTCGGGTAGGAACACCATCTCCATCGTCATCGGAATCTAAGAAGTTTGGCACTCCATCTTTATCGGTATCTGTTTCGTGCAAAAATTCATAACCTTCAAGATCTTCCATGTAAGAAGGGATACCGTCGTTATCGTGATCCATTTGTACAGCTCCATAAAGTTGAAAACTAAAAACAAAGGGTTGGTAGGATCTCAGCGAAAATGATATAGGAGGGTTTTGGAAATAAGCCAACCCGGAGGGAATAAAAACGGCTCCAATTCCATAGTCATCTTCATAGGTTAAAGTACCATCAGGGTTTTCTTCAAATCCCGAAGCGCCTTTAAACTCGGTGATTCCCGCAATTGTCCCTCTGATTCTACCCATATTAAACAAGGGGTGGTTGGTTCTGGGAATATCTATCGCTTCTGCATTAACAGTTTCTGCAAAAAGACTTCCATCCATATCAATAGCGCGATAAGTAATAGCAACTTTGTCTCCAAAAGTAGGTTGATATACTTCCTCAAACCCTTCTCTAATACTTAAATAATAAACTTTATATTCTAATTTTCTGGTTTTTACAATTTTAGATTTTAGCGCTTCATCTTCAATCAATGGGGTTTTATCAGCATTTTCTCCGCCAACCGTGTCAAAAAGCACGCGTTTATAATTGTGAATTCCGGTGTTTTCTTCCAAATAATAAAAATGTGTGGCCAAATATTCCTCAATTTCTTGAAGATTTTCTTGGTAAACTTCTGTTTCATCACGAGGGGGATCGGGTTTGTCTTTATCATCAGAACTACAAGCAATCAGAAAAATTAATAGAATTAATGTAGCGTATTTGAGAAACTTCATCATTTTTGTAATTTAAGGTCGCAAGATACGATTTTCATCTGTTTTTGCTTATTTTTAAAGAAATATATAAGAGAAATGAGGTTAGATAAATTTTTATGGTGTGTACGCTATTTCAAAACTCGAAGTTTGGCTACGAAAGTTTGTAGAAGAGGCCGGGTCAAAGTGAACGGCCAAATTGCAAAACCTTCTAAAGATGTTTTTCCTTCAGATGAATTAGATATCAGAAAAAATCAAATCGATTATAAAGTGAGGATTTTGAAGATTCCCAAATCCAGAATGGGTGCTAAATGGGTTAATCTTTACATTCACGATATTACGCCGAAAGAAAATTTAGAGAAACTGGATTTATTGAGATATGAAAGATCTAAAGGTCGGAAAAAAGGAACGGGCCGACCGACTAAAAAAGACAGACGACAGTTGGAGGAATGGTATGAGGAAAAAGCGAACGAATGGTTTAATGAAGATTTAGAAGATTGATTGTCTGCCTGTAATTAGATATATCCTTGTTTGAATAAGTTTTAATAAAAAGTCAATAATACCAAATGAGTAAAACCACAACGCACATTTTGAGTCACCGTCAAATTGAACAAAAAATCAGACGGATGGCTTATCAGATTTACGAGAGCAATAGTAGCGAAAACGAGATTATCTTAGCCGGAATTATGTCTTCCGGATATAAACTCGCTCAGAAAATAGAAAAGGATTTGACCGCCATATCTCCGATAGAAGTGAAATTATGCAGGTTGAAAATTGATAAAAAAAATCCTTTATCCACACCTGTTGAAAGTTCATTGACACAAGAAGATTTTAAAAATAAGGTAGTGGTGTTGGCCGATGATGTTTTAAATTCAGGTTCTACGTTGATTTACGGCGCCAAATTTTTTTTAGAGGTTCCTTTGAAAAAACTGCAAACCTTAGTTTTGGTCGATCGAAGTCATAAAAGTTTTCCGATTCAAGCGAATTTTAAAGGGATTTCTTTATCCACTTCTTTAAGTGAAACGGTAAAAGTGAGTTTTGGGGAAGAATATAAAGTAGAGTTGTTGTGATGATTTTTTCAAACCACGAGATACAATCTCAATACTGGACACTCGAATTTTATTAAAAGAAAAAACCCTGTCAGTATTTACCAACAGGGTTTTTATATCTGTATTTCAAAAGTTACTCAACTTTAGTTATTCATACTTTCCTTAACGTCATCAGATAATTCGTTGAATTTTCTTTTGGCTTTTTCATACTGCTTTTTTGCATCGGCTTTTGCTTCTTCAGCTTTTTCGATGGCATCTTCTTTTCCTTCTTTCATTGCTTCTTCAAGGTTGTTTTCAGCTTCTTTGAGCTCTTTTTCAGCTTCCTTCATAGCATTTTGTGCATCATCAAGCGCATCTTGAAGATCTTGAGAAACTTCATCTTGCATTTCTCTGACATCTTCTTTAGCACTCTCGATTTGATCATCTGCGTTTTTGTTGTTGTCTTTACAAGAGATAAAGGTGAAAGCTACTCCTAAAAAGAGAAGCAACGATAACTTAAAAATTGACTTTTTCATGATATGTTGTTTTTTGTTTGAATGAACAAATCTAAAACAATTCATTATAGAAAAAATAATTATTAAGATAAATTTTTGAGAAATGTGTGACGTTTGTTTTATTCGCCTGATTTGGCGCACTCGAAGGACTTGTCTATATACGACGTGATTTTGTCAGTGGCTCCGCGATTGTTTTCTATAAAATTCTTGGCGTTCTTTCCAATTTCATACCGATAGGCATCTTTGGAAACGAGTTTGTGTAAGATAATCGAGCATTCTGATGCGTCATCTACTGAAAATAAACCATCTTTTTGTTGCAGCATTTTAGCTTCTGGAAAATTTTGATAGTTATTGCCGATAATCACGGGAATGCCAAAAGCTGCGGGTTCCAAGATGTTGTGTAACCCGGTATTTCCCGATGCTCCACCGACAAAAGCAATGTCGGCATAAGCATATATCTTGGTCAATAAACCTACCGTATCTATGATTAATATGTCATAATCTTTTAATTCTTTTCCTTGTTTTTCAGAAAACAAAACGGAAGACTTATGAATCCGGGATTGGAAATTTTCAATTTTGCTTTTTTTAATTTCATGGGGAGCGATAATAAATTTCACATCTTTTGTAGCCTTGTTGATGTATTCCAATAAGATATTTTCGTCTTCCGGCCAAGTGCTGCCCCCAACAATGCAAAGTTTATCATTTTTAAACTCTTCGACAAAAGCTAAATGATTATCCAATTCAAGTTGATTAGAAACTCGATCAAACCTTGTGTCGCCACTGATACTAACATTTTTAAATCCGTTGACTTCCAACAATTCTTTTGAAGCTCTGTTTTGCACAAATAAATGATCAAACTTGTGAAGTGCATTTTTCATAAAGTTTGCTTGAGATCTGAAAAATATTTGATCTTTTCTGAAATTCCCGGAAATCAATAGGGTAGGGATGTTGTTTTGATTTAAAATTTTCAAATAATTTGGCCAAACTTCATATTTTATAAACAAACTTAGACCTGGATGAGCAAGTTCAACAAATCTTTTGGCGTTTCTTTTCGTGTCTAAAGGTAGGTAAGTAATCACATCAGCTAATTCACTGGTCTTTTTGACCTCATATCCCGAAGGGGAGAAAAAGGTTACTAAAATTTTGTGAACTGGAAACTTGGTTTTTAACGCTTCCAGAATAGGAACGCCTTGTTCATATTCTCCCAAGGAGGCAGCGTGCATCCAAATGACCTGGTCTTTTTCAGAAATATTTTCCTTCAATATATGAAATACATGTTTTCGTCCATCGACAAACAACTTCATCTTTTTACTAAAGATTTTGGTCAACGGAATTAATTTTTCTAAAACAACAATGAGGAAGTTATAAATTACGTGCAAGACAAAAAGTTTTTGCTAAAATAAGGCTTTCTTAAAAATCACCTCTATAAAAGTAGATAATTTGTATTTTAGCCCCGATAATATAAAAAAGCTATGAAAAAAATACAAATGGTCGATTTAAAAGGCCAATACAAAAAGATTAAAGACCAAATCGATTCTTCTTTTGCGGAAATTATGGACAGTACTGCTTTTATCAATGGCCCGGCGGTTCATCAATTTCAAAAAAACTTAGAAGAATATTTGAACGTTAAACATGTAATTCCATGTGCAAACGGAACAGATGCCCTTCAAGTAGCGATGATGGGATTGGATTTAAAACCCGGGGATGAAGTGATAACCGCAGATTTTACTTTTGCAGCTACCGTTGAAGTGATTGCTTTATTGAGACTTACTCCGGTGTTGGTTGATGTTGATCCCGATACTTTTAATATTGATATCGACTCGATTAAAAAAGCAATTACCCCAAAAACAAAGGCTATTGTTCCGGTTCATCTTTTTGGACAAGCAGCCAATATGGATGAAATCATGAAAATTGCTAAAGAACATGATTTATATGTTATTGAAGATAGTGCACAAGCAACCGGAGCAGATTATACTTTTAAAGACGGCAGAATAAAAAAAGCAGGAACTATCGGACATATCGGAGCAACTTCATTTTTCCCATCTAAAAACTTAGGATGTTATGGGGATGGTGGAGCCCTGTTTACCGATGATGATGAATTGGCCCATACAATTCGCGGAATTGTCAACCACGGTATGTATGAAAGATATTATCACGATGTAGTGGGGGTAAACTCGCGGTTAGACAGTTTTCAAGCTGCGGTGTTAAATGCAAAATTACCTAAATTGGATTCTTACAATAAATCCAGACGAGCAGCAGCAAGGAAATATTCTGAAGCTTTTGAAGATAATGAAAATATTGCGACACCAGTAATCAGTGGAGAAGGAGAAAATACGCACGTTTTCCATCAATATACTTTGAAAATTTTGAATGGAAAGAGAGATGCTTTGGCTAAGCATTTACAGGAAAAAAACATTCCACACGGAATTTATTATCCGGTTCCGTTACACCTTCAAAAAGCTTATAAAGATGAAAGGTATAAAGAGGAGGATTTTAAAGTTACCAATCAGTTGTGCAAAGAAGTGATTTCTCTGCCGATGCATACCGAGTTAGAAGAAGATCAAATTGAGTTTATTACCAAAACGGTGAATGAGTTTGTTTAGAGCACTAAATAAATTACCGCTACAAATTAACTTCTACCGATGTTCAACCTTTCAAATAAGAGGATTGATCATTGGTAGAAGTCTTCGAATTTCTCTCCTTGTTTTTTTGACAATTATCACCCCTGAAATAAAGCGTTCTTGTTTTGAGTGTAAAATCACTCAGAAAATTTAATGCTATTTTACGTTCAGTATCGATTTTTTGTGTAAATCACGACTTGATAAATTAAAGAATATCAGTCGGTTATGAATATGTTGAGGGACTTGTTTTTTCTACTGTTTGTTTTACTCTCAATGGAATTTCTTTGAATTCTGCAGTGAAAAATCTTAATTGTTTAGGCTCATAAACAAATGAAAGTCCTTTGATAGTTTCTCGTTTT
>DATGSA010000388.1:0-2620 GCA_035303085.1 Flavobacteriaceae bacterium | reverse complement strand
AAATACGCTGTTGATAATCTTTACTTACTTCGTCTAAAATAATTCTTGAATAGCCTTTTTTTCTAAAATCTGGATGTGTCCACGAACCACTGATCCAAACGATTGAAATTTTTTTACCCTCATTGTTCTCAAATGAATCTTGAAAAACACTTCTATAGCTTACAATTTTGTCATCTATATAGCCAACATATAAAACTGGCAAATTGTGATTTGCTCTTGGATTATGAATATAAGACTGAACTCTTTGAAAAGAAATAGGTAAAATATCTTTGTTCTTTTCCCTTTCGTAAAAGGATTGAAGTTCTGAAAGACGTACACGTTGTATTTTTATATTATCATTCATCGTTGTCTGATAAAAGATTGGCCTTATGAGGCTAATCTTATTTTTAGTAAGTTTGGAGTTCTAACACAACAAACTACTATGGCAAAAATAGTCATTTTCCAACAAAATCTGTTTTACTCATCTTTTTCTATTTCTTTATTTGTATTCATGATGGGCTTTGTAATTCGCACAGCTGATTTCTCTAATTGATGATTCAATTATCAAAGGAGAATTAAAAACCTCTGAATTTCAACTCCATTCAGATCCTGTCAGAACTTTTGAAATCCAATTAAAAACTAAGAAAATTGAACAGTGATTTATAAAATTATCATGGCTTCATTCAACTAAAAGAATGTTTGAATTTGCTGTTTCTCATAATTAATGCTTATTCATTAATAATGAAAATGTTCTCATGATGGTATATTATTTAATAGTTTTATTATAATGTGGGTAAATTATTGAATTATTCTATATTTAACAAATATAAGCAGTTGCATAAATGGTAAAACTAAGAAAAACAAAATTCAAAGAAACTCGCAAGGAGTTATTCTATTCGCTTTTATTATTTGCTATTTTATTAGTCCCTAATTTTTTCGTGTTGTTTTACTTCAATGAAATTAAGGGGAATATCTCTATGATGATGGCGTATTTGGCTTTGTCAATTGCAGTTTGGGTGTTTCCTTTAATGTTTTTACGTAAAAGAGTTTATTTCGGATTGGCTTTTATGTTTTTTCTGTTTTCACCTTTAGAAATTGCGTTTGTAAGAAATTTAGGAATTCCAATGACTGAAGGATATATAGAATCTGTTTTTCGAACCAATTTTGTTGAATCTTTTGAGCAAATCACTTCCAATTTACCATTGTTGTTATTATTTGTGGTTTTATTGATGATTTATATATTCTCTTTCAAAAGAATTTCCAATACTTTTTTTGATAAAAAAATAAGATTAGGAATTGCTTTATTTTTTATAAGTTTTAACCTACTTCTTTTTATCAATATGATAAGAATTCAGCCAAGTAAAGATGTTACGACTTCTTTCAAATTAAAAACTGCTTATAAATCTACTGTTTCAAAATATAGAAAAGTATATCCTACAGACTTTTTGGTACATACTCGAAAAACTTTGGTTGGTTTTTACAACAATAAAAAACTACGAGAACAAATAGATGAATTCAAATTTAATGCAAAATCAAACAATGAAGAAGATTTAGATGAAGTTTATGTATTAATTTTGGGAGAATCGGCCCGATACGAGAATTTTAAGATAAATGGGTATGATAGAGAAACTACCCCTCGTTTGGATACACTTCAAAATTTACTTTCATTTTCAAATGTATATTCAAATGCAAATGTAACTACATATTCAATTCCTATGATGATAACACGCTCAACTCCCCATGATTTGAGTGTGCAAAATAAAGAGAAAACATTATTGGATGCTTTCCATGAATCTGGATTTTATACTGCTTTTATTGCCAATCAAAATAGCAGTTATCCCGTATTGAGTCGATTGAGAAATGTAGCAGATTTCACTCATTCAAATCCGTTTGACGTACATATTAAAGATTTTTTTGACGGTGAGGCTTTGTCACAACTTGAGGGAATTTTATCAGAAGAAAATCCTAAAAAATTCATTATGATTCATACACTTGGTAGTCATTTCAGATATACCAGTCGTTATCCTAAAGAGTTTGAGAAGTTTCAACCTGTCATGAATGATACAGGTTATGGAGATTTTGATTATAATAACAAAGACAAAATTGTGAATGCTTATGACAATACCATTTTATATACCGATTATTTTTTGTCTGAAACCATTGAACAATTAAATAAGTTGAATCAAAATGTTGTTTTAATTTATGTTTCTGACCATGGACAAAACTTGTTTGATGATGATAAAAAGTTAATTGGCCATGGTTCACCTTATCCTACTAAATATGAATACCATGTGCCGTTTTTAGTTTGGTATTCCAATGAATACAAAGAGCGAAACTCAGAGAAAATACATAGATTGAAAGAGAATTTAAATCAAAAAGCAAGCACAACTTCTGTTTTTTATACTTTATTAGATTTGGCGAATATTTCTTATGATCATTCTGAAAATGAAATCATTCATAGTTTGTCCTCAGAAACATACAAAGTTCCAGAAGTTCGGTATGTTTTAGGAACTTCCAAAGAAGTTATAGAATTGGTAGATTAACCTCTATTAAAAACTTTCAAAACTTTATTTTTGATGTTATCAAATTGACTGTTGGAAAAGCAAGTAAAATGTTTTTCTTCTACGCCAAATCCTTTCAT
>DATGSA010000387.1:0-2825 GCA_035303085.1 Flavobacteriaceae bacterium | reverse complement strand
CAAAAAAATTCTCGGAGATGACAGTATTCAGGTAGTTGCTACAGCTGTCCGGGTTCCGGTAATGGGCGGGCATAGTGAATCTGTGCATGTTGAATTTAAAAAAAGTTTTAATCTTTCCGATGTCAGACAAATGCTGCACGGCTTTCCCGGAATTAATTTAAAAGATTCTCCTGCTATGAATATTTATCCCATGCCAATTTTTGCTCAAGGAAAAGATGAGGTTTTTGTCGGCCGATTAAGAAGAGATTTCACACGCGAAAATGCTTTAAATATGTGGGTGGTTGCTGACAATTTGCGCAAAGGAGCAGCTACCAATAGCATCCAAATTGCGGAGTTTTTAATCAAACAAAAAAAAGAAACCGGCTTCACCAAGATAAGCTTAAACAGGTCTTAAATTCACAGTCTCTCTCTCTGTCAGAATCTCATAACCGGTCAATCGATTAATTGTCATTCGACAAAAGCCAAACCTCAATTGTTTTCTGGCTGATTTAATTTTGTTATTTTTGGCTGAAACAAAAATATATTATACCGTGAAAAAATTAACTTTCCTTGCTCTCGTCTTGATTGGGTTTGTCGCCTGTCAAAACGGGAAAGAAAAAGACAGCACTATGGATTTAGAATATCCGGAAACTAAAAAAGTAGATACCGTAGATGAATATTTTGGTACTGAAATCGCAGACCCTTATCGATGGTTGGAAGACGACCACAGTGAGGAGACCAAAGAATGGGTGAAAGCCGAAAACAAAGTTACATTCGATTATCTCGAACGAATCCCCTATAGGGAAAAGCTTGAAAATAGATTGACAGAATTATGGGATTACGAGAAAATTGGCGTGCCTTTTAAAAGAGGGAATTACGTTTATTTTTCCAGAAATGATGGCCTCCAAAATCAAAGTGTGATTTATCGTTATAAAAAAGGGGAAGATGCAGAAAATGCCGAAGTATTTCTAGATCCCAATAAATTTAGTGAGGATGGAACAACTTCTTTAGGGCAAATGAGCTTTTCTGAAGATGCCGATTTATTAGCTTATGCAATTTCAGAAGGAGGAAGTGATTGGCGTAAAGTAATTGTGTTGGATACAGAAAAAAAGGAACAAGTCGGAGATACCCTTCTAAATATAAAGTTTAGTGGGATTTCTTGGAAAGATAATGATGGGTTTTTCTATTCCAGTTATGATGCCCCGGAGGGAAGTCAACTATCTGCTAAAACCGATCAGCACAAATTATATTTCCATAAAATGAATACCCCACAAAAAGAAGATCAGTTGATTTTTGGTGGAACTGAAGCTGATAAGTATCGCTACGTTGGAGGAAAAGTAACGGAAGACAACAGGTTTTTAGTAATATCTGCAAGTAATACAACTTCGGGAAATAATCTATATCTCAAGGATTTATCTGATGAGAATAGTGAAATAGTTCCCATTATAGAAAGTGACGAAGCTAATACGCATGTCTTAACAACAGAAAACAACACCCTGTATTTGGTTACAGATTTGGATGCACCAAATAGAAGAGTGGTTACAGTAGATGTCGATAATCTATCGCCAGAAAATTGGACTGATTTTATTGCGGAAACTGAAAACGTATTATCAGCATCTACAGCAGAAAAATATGTTTTTGCACATTATATGAAGGATGCACTCACTCAGGTTAAACAATTCGATCTGGATGGAAATGAAATCCGTGAAGTGGAATTGCCCGGATTAGGATCGGCAGGTGGTTTTTCTTCTAAAAAAGATGAAGAAGATGTGTATTATTCCTTCACGAATTATGTGACTCCTCCAACCATATATAAATATGATTTGGAGACAGGAGAATCGGAAGTTTATCAAAAACCCGAAATTGATTTTAATCCGGAAAACTATGAAAGTCATCAGGTTTTCTATACTTCCAAAGACGGAACAGAAATACCTATGATGATTACGCACAAAAAAGGGATAGAAAGGAATGGTAAGAACCCGACCATGCTTTATGGTTACGGTGGATTCAACATCAGCTTAACACCTTCTTTTAGTGTAGCAAATCTCGCTTGGTTAGAAGAAGGCGGAATCTATGCAGTTCCCAACTTGAGAGGGGGAGGAGAATATGGTAGAGAATGGCACAAAGCCGGAACTAAAATGCAGAAACAAAATGTGTTTGATGACTTTATCGCTGCCGCAGAATATCTGATTGATGAAAATTATACCTCAAGCGATTATTTGGCCATTCGCGGAGGTTCTAATGGAGGTTTATTAGTTGGAGCAACGATGACACAACGTCCCGACTTGATGCAGGTAGCTTTACCGGCTGTAGGGGTTTTAGATATGTTGAGATACCATACTTTCACCTCTGGTGCAGGATGGGCTTATGATTATGGAACAGCAGAAGACAGCAAGGAGATGTTTGAATATCTAAAAAACTATTCACCTCTTCACAATATAAAGGAAGGCGTAGAATACCCGGCGACTTTAATTACTACCGGTGATCATGACGACAGAGTAGTACCGGCACACAGTTTTAAGTTTGCCGCTGAATTACAAGACAAACAAACAGGAAATAATCCTGTATTAATCAGAATTCAAGTGAAGGCTGGTCACGGAGCCGGAAAACCAACCTCTATGATTATTGAAGAGTATGCCGATATTTTTGCATTTACTTTTTATAATATGGGTTTTGAAGAATTACCCTAATTGATTAATTTTTATGATTTAGAAAAAAGGATGTGTTTCAAATTGTAAACACATCCTTTTTCATTTATTTTACTGATACTACCCAAAGATTATGTCAAAACTATATTTGGTGCCTACTCCCATAGGAAATCTGGAAGATATGACTTTTAGAGGAGT
>DATGSA010000386.1:0-6239 GCA_035303085.1 Flavobacteriaceae bacterium | reverse complement strand
TATTAGCATTCTTAACGCGAATATCCTTCTTGGTCATCTGCTTGATAACTTCTTGCGCGATAAATTCTCCCATCCCGTCATTCATACGTCGACCGGCCAAAATGATTTCCGGATGGTATCCGATTTGTTGTGCTTTTTGAGCTAAATAATAAGGATCAACCCCTATACAATGCCCGCCGACAAGTCCGGGATGGAAACCCAAGAAATTCCATTTGGTACCAGCAGCTTCCAACACATCTCGGGTATCAATATCCAACCGATTAAAAATCCTCGCCAACTCGTTGACAAAAGCAATATTGATATCGCGTTGTGCATTCTCAATCACTTTAGCCGCTTCGGCAACTTTAATATTGGCTGCTTTATGCGTTCCGGCAGTAATGATGCTTTTATAAAGTTGATCAACCTTCTCTGCCACCTCTGGCGTGGAACCAGAAGTCACCTTGGTAATTTTTGTTACCGTTCGCTCCTTATCACCCGGATTAATACGTTCAGGAGAATAACCGGCAAAGAAATCTTTATTGAATTCCAACCCCGAGTGTTTTTCTAACACAGGGACACATTCGTCTTCAGTGGCACCGGGATAAACCGTAGATTCATAGACCACAATGTCTCCCTTGGAAAGCACTTTCCCAACCATTTTACTGGCTTGGTAAAGCGGAGTTAAATCTGGTTTATTATTTTCATCAACCGGTGTGGGAACAGTGATAATATAATAATTACATGCTTTTAAATCTTCAATATTCACCGTACAGAACAAACCTTTTTCTTCCTGTTGCTCTATCAATACAGATTGCAGAACTTCTTCATCGGCCTCTAAGGTGTGGTCCTTTCCACGTTTTAATTCCTCGACCCGTTCTTTGTTGATGTCAAATCCAACGGTATAATATTTCTTAGCAAATTCTATCGCTAAGGGCAATCCAACATATCCCAATCCAATAACGGCAATCTTTGTCTCCGGATTCATAGCTTTACTGTCTTTTTTCATGATTCGTTTCTGTTTTAACAAAGGACTCAAAATCCCTTCTTTTTGACTTAAATTTTATAGTTAGCTTTGCAATTCACAATCTTATTAGGATGAAATTGCCTATCTATCTTTTAATAATCTCAATTGAAAATTACAATAAAATTTGCTTGCAAAAGTGCTAAATTATTAACTAAGTACGGGTTTATTTTCGCGATATTTTTTCAGAATGTCTTTTATTGCGGAAGCGCAGTTGAAAATTTGTTGCGTAATTGGCAGGAAAAAAAATTTATTCCGATTTTTATGCCGATCAATTTCAGAGAAAAAGCATTGTGACTGAGGAGATCGGTATAAAACAACCTCTTTTTAGAGTATTTTCCAAAATGGTTCTTTATTTTCCGGTAAAAAGATTAAATTTACGCGCTTATTTAAATACTCTCCCAATTTTATAATCCGGAATATCAAATAATTCGGTAAACTACCATTTTAATCTGGGTTTTTAGGAGTAGATAAAATCATAAGTTTTATATTTGCTGGTTATGAAAAAACTTTTGCTTTTGCTTTTTATACTTTCTATGGTAAGCTGTTCTTCCAAGAAAGAAATTTTATACTTTCAGGATATTGATATGACAGCATTAGATGATGTGAGTACGGTATTTCAAAATCCAAAAGTGGCGGTTAGTGATATTTTAAATATTCGCATTTCTACCGAGGATCCCGAGAGTGCTATCCCTTTTCAGTTTCAAACGGCAGATGGAGGGTCTATACGTACCACCAGTGGCTCTCTGTTAAAGCTCTATGGCTATTTGGTCGATAAAGAGGGTTATATTAATTATCCCTTTTTAGGAGAAATCCCCGTAATAAGCAAAACCACCAAAGAAATCGAAAAAGATTTGGAACGCAGACTTTCGGTTTATATTAAAGATCCAACGGTTTCTGTTCGGATTGTGAACAATAAGATTACCGTTTTGGGATCAGTAAAAAGCCCGGGAACCTATACTTTGGATGAAGAAACCCTTACCTTACCACAAGCATTGGGATTGGCAGGAGATTTATCAATTCATGGTAACCGAACAGATGTTTTAATCATGAGATATCAGGGAGATAGACGTGTGATTAAACATATTGATTTGACCAAATCGGACTGGATGAACGGTCCGTTTTATTACATGAAACAAAATGATGTGGTATATGTGAAGCCGAATAATCCTCAGATTAAAACAGCAGGTTATATCGGTTCAGTGGGAACAGTATTATCGGTGTTTTCGATTCTACTTTCTATGGGATTACTGTTATTCAAGTAAAATTTTATAATTAAGATGAGTGAAGTTCAACAAACCCCTTTAATGCAGGATAATCAGGAACAAGACAACCTGAGAACTAACATTAATCTAAAACAAACGGTACTGAGATATTTGTCTTTTTGGCCGTGGTTTTTGTTGTCAGTTCTAATTATGTTGACAGCAGCCTATATGTATAATCGATATACTTTTGATAATTATTTGACTAAAGCCAATATTAAGCTCCTCGGTAAAAGCGGTGAAATGGCTGGAATAGCCAATATTGGCGATGGGGTGTTCACCCAAATGAGCGGTGTAAATTTAGCTAATGAAGGTCCTATATTAAAATCCAGAAAACTGATTGACTCTGTAGTCACCAGTCTGGAAATGAACACCTTATACTACATAAAAGGTCGTATTAATGTTGTAGAAATATGGAAAGGACAATCCCCTTTTCAAGTAAATTGGGTAGGAGATAGCCTGCCATCTGAGGCATCTCCTTCATTTTTAGTTGAATTTAGTGATGCCCCAAATTTCACAATAAGTTTAGAAGATGGAAGTGAACCTCTGAAAGCTAAACTTAATGACACTATAAATTTTAAAGGGTTTAATTTTAGTTTAGTCTTAAACCCACGTTATAACGGAACCTTAAGTAGTTTTAAAAACAGTGATTTCATTTTCAAATACTATACTGGAGACCAAATGATTAATCGGATAAATGGGAGATTAAACATTGAACAAATGGTTAAGGGGAGTGATATTCTTACCATTAGCTTTCAAGGTCCTAATAAAGCAAAAAACGAAGCCATTGTCGACAGCCTAATCAGCAAATATGATATGGATAATATACGGGACAAAAGGCGACTTGCGTTCCAAGGGGAGAAGTTTCTGGCCGGACGACTGCAAATATTATTTCAAGAGCTCGATTCGGTGGAAAGAGGGCTGGTAGATTACATGAGAGCCAGCGAAATGGTTAGCGTAGAAACCTCTGCGCAAAAGCTTTTCGCCAAAGAAACTGAATCAGAGAGAAGATATTTCGATATTCAGATGCAAAGAAAAAATGCAGAACATTTTAAAGAAGAACTACTTACCGGCACAGAATACCAATTATTACCCTCTACCATGGGATTGGAAAGCGGTACAGTGAATTCACTTACTGCAGAATACAACAAAACAATAATGGAGCGAGATGCCAGATTGGTCTCCTCCACATTGGAAAATCCCCAGGTAATAAAACTGACTTCTAAATTAGACAATCTCAAAGAAAATATCCTACAAAGTATAAATGGTTATCTTAGAGATTTAGATTCTTCTTTGGAAAGTCTCAAAGAAAGAGAGGAAAGATCCTCAACCGGATTGAGTGTAATTCCTGAACAAACCAAAAAAGTTAAAGGAATTGAACGCCAGCAAGAGATCAAAGAGAAGCTGTACTTATATCTCCTTCAAAGTCACGAACAAGCAGCTTTGGAACGCGCAACTATTTCCTCCAGCGTAAAAATCGTAGATAAAGCTTATAGCAGCTCCAACCCACTGGGCATCAAACAAAGACCTTTATATCTGCTTGCTATAATTATAGGATTAGGCGTGCCTTTTGGAGTAATCTATCTGAAATTATTATTGTATTCAAAAATCGATTCTAAGGGAGATATAGAAAGATTACTGCCAGATCTACCTGTCTTGGTTGAGGTACCTAAAAACCCTTCTTCCAAAAACAAGCTGGTTAAGGTTAACGATCGAAGTGTTTTAGCTGAAGCTTTCAGAATCCTAAGAACCAATTTAGGGTTTTATAAGTCCTCAGATACTTTAAAAGGAGATAAAGGACAAGTTGTCTTTGTAACTTCTACCATTAAAGGAGAAGGTAAAACTTTTGTCGCCTTAAATACAGCACACTCCTTCGCAGCTACCGGCGCTAAAGTTGGATTGATTGGAGCAGATTTACGTAACCCACAACTTCATAAATATTACGGTTTAGACAAAAATCAAATGGGTGTTTCAAACTATCTGAGTGATTATAGCTTGGAAATGAAAGATTTAGTAATCGATGAATCAAAGGAATTCGATAATTATGAACTAATCTTGGCCGGTCCTATTCCACCAAACCCTTCTGAACTATTAATAAGCAAACGATTTGAAAAATTAATCGAGGAAGCTAAAAGCAGATATGATTATGTCATTGTCGATACCGCTCCAACGATATTGGTTGCAGATACTTTACTTATTGGGAAATATGCAGATGTGACGCTCTATATCGCCAGATCCGGATTCACTGACAACAAACTGATTCAACATATAAAAGATTTATATGTAAATAAAAAACTTAAGAATATGGGCATGGTCATTAATGGTATCACTAAAAAGTCCGGATATAGCTATAGCTATGGCTATGGTTATAATTACGGATATGGATACGGCTATCACGCAGATCATAAACCCCCTTTCTGGAAGTTTTGGAAAAGATAAGAAGTTGTGAGTGGTGAGTTGTAAACTATGAATTGTCTTTAAACAAGGGTAAATATTTTAGTGAATAACTCTTTTCAATAAAATAATGTCTTATGATATCTCGTTGAAATCGCTGTAACACTTCCATAGAGAAATCTAGGAATCAAGCAGAAAGCAAAAACCGGTAATTCCTGACTTTGCTGTCCTCACACCGACTAACAATCCCGCGAACCAACCCTTCAAAAAATTTGAGCCCTTGAAGGGTTTCATCACCATAATAGTTTACCTAAACGCTGTTTCCGATAGCAAAAACACTTCGATACCACTATGAGATTAGTTTCTCGCAGGTCCTATCCCCGACCCTTATTTCGACACAGCTCAATACAGCGCCGGAGGGGAAGAGGGTTAAATTCTCTCTTGAATTCAGCTTGGTCTTTTGGAGAAATTTAAAACCATCCCGTTAACCAACCCTTCAAGAGTTTTGAGCCCTTGAAGGGTTTTTGCACCACTTTTTTATTCAGGAAAACAACACTTCCTGTAAAAAGTTTCAGTATAAAAACATTACTTCACCACCAATTTTTTAGTCAGCACCCCTTTTGCTCCTTCAAATTTCATCAAGTAAACGCCTGAGTTTAGATTTAAAGGAAGACTATTCTCTCCGTTATGCAATTGAGTTTCTTGAACGCTCTTTCCGTTTAAATCAAAAATAGAAACCTGCTGAAATTCTACTGAATTATTAAAGTAAATCATTTCACTTGTTGGATTTGGGTAAATACTAATCGCATCTTTTTCCAAGGAAGGAACTGACAGCTCGCCACAAATAATCGGATCGTAAATTACTTCTCCTAATGTTGGGTCATCTGCTTGATCAAAAATCACTTCAGCTACATCTTCCAAAGTACTTTCCTCCCCTTCGATCCAACAATTGTGTTTAGCCATAACCGTGTTAGGGGTATTGTTATATATAGCAAAGATTTCTCCGTCATTGCCATTTTCTGAGAAGATATTCTCTCCGAGATTGTCCTCATCATCCCCCAAATTAGCAGTAGCTTGACCAATAACAGTAATTCCCCATAGATTACGTCGAATCTCATTTCCGGTAATCATTGTCACTTGATCGGTACTACCAGAACTCATAGATATTCCGCTACCTCCTAAAGCCGGATTCCCTTCGGTATCATTGTCCTCGATTACATTATTGACCACTTTGACAAAGGAATTTCCTGCTCCTTGAATATTGATGCCATATCGGTTATCAGAAATCGTATTGTTTTCAATGGTAACAAGCATTTGACCACCAATAAGGTTTGCCACAGAAATCCCACCCACCTTGGTTTTGTCTCGATCACCAATAATGGTGTTTCCAATAATTTTCAATGTATCAGCGCCGGTAGAACCAAGGTTGAGCTGTGGTCGGTTCTGATTGGATTGCGTATTTGCTTCGATATAATTATCGATGATTTTTGGAGCAGCATCTACATTCGCACCGGAAGCAATCGCCGGCAATTCATTTTTATAAAATTCATTATTCTCAATCAGAGGAGTTCCATTTGAAATAT
>DATGSA010000385.1:0-6336 GCA_035303085.1 Flavobacteriaceae bacterium | reverse complement strand
TCTAAAACTGTTCTGGAAATTAGACGGATGGAAAATAGCCGGAAAAATCATCGATGATCTTAAAAAGATGATTTTGGTGGTAGCGCCACATACCAGCTGGAATGATTTTTTGTCGGTCTTGCAGCTCGTCGTGAATTGAATATTGAACACGCGCACTTTTTGGGAAAGCAAGAATTATTTGACGGTGCGTTGGGAAATTGGTTTCGAGAGTTGGGCGGAATTCCCGTAGATCGTTTTGGTGAAAAAGGAGAGAAAGAAGGTGTGGTAGACAAAGCGATAAGTCTTTTTAATAAACATGATAAATTTATTTTGGCGATTTCCCTGAAGGAACACGTCAAAAAGTGGATGAGTTAAAAACCGGGTTTTATCATATTGCTAAAAATGCCGGTGTTCCTTTGGTGTTGGTGGGATTTGATTTTAAAAATAAACACGTCGTGCTCAACAATCCCATTTTTGTAAGTGAATTTGAAAATACGGATCTTAAAAGGATAATTCGCTTTTTTTCAACCGTAAAAGGCGCAAATCCCAAACAGGATTTGTTGCATTTAACGAAGGTGGAACCTTGATTTTTAACTGAAAAGTTTGGTCAAATTTGCGATAGCAGTATAATTTAGTGATGGAACAGAATTTATATCTATAAAAAACGGGCAATTGGAGTGGAATAGATGATTTTTGATAAAATAATTAAGTTTGAAAAGAATTAATTTTTGAAAATAAAAAACGGATAAAGTTGTTTCCTGCTTAGAATTAACTATTTTATCAGGTGGGTAATTCATTGATTTTGAGAAGTGTTCAGTTTTTAAAAGGACGATAAGTATTGTCCCGCCATTCTTTTTCTACTTGTAAGGTGGTATGGGTAATTTCAAACATATCGTGCAGTTTTTCCCGAATGTCGTATAACAATTGGTCTGTATGTGGTTCGGGAATAACTAAATGAGCTGTTAATGCTGTTTCAGTAGTGCTCATAGCCCATATATGCAAGTCGTGAACTTCTTCAACACAATCAATTTTTTCAAGAAATTCCTTAACTTCTTCCTGATTAATTCCCTTGGGTACTGCATCTAAGGCTAAGTTGACAGAATCGCTTAAGAGTCCCCAAGCACTGTAAAGAATTACGACTACAATGATGAGCGCTAAAACAGGATCGATCCAGGTCAATTCGGTATATTTAATCGCTAAACCTCCTAACAATACGCCCAACGTAACCCCTGCATCGGCAGCCATGTGCAGAAAAGCTCCCTTGATATTGAGGTCGCTCTTTTGATCTTTGTAGAATAGAAAAGCTGTTCCGGTATTTACGACCAATCCAATAGCGGCTACAATCATCATAATATTTCCAGGAATGTTTACCGGATTTTGAAATTTCTGAATAGCATTCCAAGCGATCAATCCTGCAGCTCCAATGATGAGAATTCCATTGAACATCGAAGCCATAATTGTAGTTTTCCGAAGGCCATAAGTATATCTACCGGAAGGCCGTTTGTCAGCTACCCAAATAGCAACCCATGCCAGAATAAGACTAAGAACATCGCTAACATTATGTCCGGCATCAGCTATCAACGCACTTGAATTCACCGAAAAACCATAAAAGAGTTCAATAACGACATAAACAGAGTTTAAAGCTATGCCAATACCAAAAGCTTTGCTGTGTTTTTTGGAGGAATGCGTGTGGCCCATTGATTTTTATTTTAGTAAATTCTGTGCGCCGTTCGGTTATTCCAATTTACTCCAAAAATACAAAATTGCTGAAATTTGTTTAAATATTGCCGACTGGCTTTTCTTTTTGTTGTATCCATTTTCCTATTTGATGGTAGTTGGTCAACAGCAAAAAACCAATTACAATATTCACTCCGGCAATTACCCAATTAAAATAATCTATAGGTCTGCTGAATGTGCTTTCTTCGATATGATTCAATCCACTTTCAGAAACTTGTTTTTTAAAAGCTAAGTAAGTGTATTGCAGAAAATTCGGCACATAATCAATTATTAAAAATCCACCAATCAGGATAAGCGCAAGCATAATTATTTTCTCACTGTTAAAATTTCCCAGCTCGATTCGGTTATCATCAAACCCTTGGTCGATCTTGAGTAAGTCGATAATCCAATCGGTTTTTAAAATTAGAAAAATATAAATTAAAGCCGCCAGGACAGAAGCGCCTAAAATCCAGAGTAAAACGATCGGTTCGAATTTAAAAGTCACATATCTAATGTTTTGAGGAATTTAACTGAAGACCACAAGAATAAGGGAATACAATCCAAACAGCTTGATTATAATTCTGAAAAAATCTCTTTTAGTCATTGCTTTGTGAAATGTTATTCGCCTTTAAAATTTGATCAAATTTGTCTTCTTTCCCTTGTTTTTTCATTTCTTGATAAATATAATTGATGATGTTTTCTGCATCCGTTCTATAAGGGGATTTTTGTTCTATATATAAGTTGTAAGCGTTACACATATAATCCAAACCCTCCGTATAATTTTCTAATTTCACAGCATAAATAGTTCCAATTCCATAATAAACCTCCGGATTGGATTGGTCGACTTCTGCCAGTTTTTTAAATGCTCCAATCGCCTTTTTATATTCTTTTTTATATTGATAAGCGATGGCGATATTTTGCATCGGCATCATGCCATTTGGATCTATGGTCAAGGACTGCTCATAAGCTTCTATCGCTTGATCAAATTGGTTTAAATTTCGATAGCTCAATCCTAAATTATCCCACGCAAAAGCAAATTCAGGGTCTATTTCAACCGCGTGTTGAAAATACTTTACCGCTTGGTCAAAATTCTCCTGCTGCATTTCATCAATCCCTTTTATATATGAATAATAAGCCTCATCGTTTTCGGAAAGAGAGTATTCACTTAATTTCTGTTTGTCAGACATCTTGGTTTTTAATGCGGGACAGTTGCTCATTAAATAGCGTTCAATTTCGTAATAGTAGGATTTGTATTCTTCTGAATCTTTATTGGGATTAAGTTCAATCTTGATTTCTTCCGACTCTTCCGAACTTTCCAATTGGGCGTTTGCTGCGTTTAATTTTAAAAGGAATTGATAAGCGCCGGTACTTTCGTCGATACAAGTACTGATTTCAGCGTTTTTTTCTGCAACCGACTTGTCAATGGTGTTAATGGAATCAATGCACTCACAACTTTGCTCAGCGATTTCTTTTAAAATATCTTTTTCATCGAATTCAATTTCTTGTGAAAATCCCAAGGAATGAACACCTATTAGAAGGATAAATAGTATTAGGTTCTTCATAATTTCTTTGTTTTATTTTACGGGGTTTTGAGAATAAGCATGATGTTTTTGGTTGTACAGATTTTTTTAATCTATAACCTTAAGGTCAGTTGAACTGATGTGAGATTTTTATCAGCACCTGTTACCTTTCCCATTCTTTATAAAATCCCATCTTTATATATTCTTGATTTTTATCACTTAAAGAACTCCCTTTAAACTCTTCAAATATTTGATAAGCATCTTCAACTGTATTAACACCAATTTCAAAACATGCGCGGCCCCATCGATAAAGCGCAACACTTTCTTTCGTGGTGAAAAGTCCTGTTTTTATTTGAACGCCATCGCTTTCATTCCCTTTGATCTCGGTAAAAAAATCGAGTTGCCCTCCTTCTTTTGTTTCAGCAATTATATAGGTTTTAATTTCTTCTTTGGAAGGCAACATTATATCTGAAGGCTTCTTTTTATCTAATTTTTCTTTTTTAATCAATGTCCAAACACCTTCTTCTATGGCTTGATTAGAAATGATTTTGAATTCTTTTTCATTGAATTTTAGATACCCGTTTTCTATGATCGCATTTGGATCATATTTTTCTTTAATAATTTCATCAGCTCTATTCTCAGTTATATCTCCGGCCAATTTACTTGGAAATGTAGCCTGTTTGCCGGTACGCATTTCTTGGGTTATAAAGACTTTTTCCGGATCATTCTGCAGGTTAATTAATGCTATTATTTTGCTATCCTTGGTTAATATAAAGAAGTCAGAAGGGAGATTAACTGAAGCCTTTTCAATTTGATCTAAGGTTGGTTCTTCTGAAATAAATACAGAGGAAAGTTTATTGTCGATGTTGTGTTCAAGTGTGTAATAATTTGAAATCAGCATTAAATCACCGTAAGATTTTTCTTGTGTAGAAATTGAATTAAAAACCGGATTGTTATTTTTATCGGTTTGTCCATAAGTTTGTCCTATTGAAAGTGTTATGAGAAGGATGGCAAGTATTTTCTTCATAATATGTTTTTAGAAATCTTTATCCGGAAATTATTGTCATTGTACAGTATCACTCCAGAAACGTGTTCGCTGTTAATTTGGTTTTCTTCCAAATATAAATTATTTGTAGAGTTATCAAAAGCAAAAACTAAAAATATGTTTATAAGTTCTTAAATAAGAGTGAGGGTTGTTGGTGAATAAGATATTTATGAATTAGTAAACCTGGTGTGCTTTTACTTTATTATTCTACACATTGTTATGAAGTTTTTTCTAAGATTTTCTTGCATCAAGCGTAATTTATTTGAGCTAATCGAATAAAAAGGATCGGTGGAGTGGAACCGGGAAAATGATTTGTGTTTCTCTGATATGAGTTTAAGAAGTCATCTCCATCTGAACTTTTTCAAAGTTTTAAAATTTTTCCTTGGGCTTTGTAAAAGTTGGACTGCTCTAAGAATTGAATTTTAGGTTAGAGAAAGTTTGCACTAGAACTTTTCCAAAGTAATTGGATTGCGTTGTAAAACTTTGAAAAAGTAGTTTGCGGCTTTTTTTGAGGAAACCGATTAGGAGAGCATTCCCTGTTAACTTTTTCAAAGTTCTCAAATCTCCCCTTGTACTTTGGAAAAGTTGGACGAGCGGTTAACTTCGGTTTTGTCTTTGTTTTCTTTGAGAGGACTTTTTACCGGAACTTTTTCAAAGTAATTGAGATGCGTTGTAAAACTTTGAAAAAGTAGTTTGCGGCTTTTTTTGAGGAAACCGATTAAAAGAGCATTCCCTGTTAACTTTTTCAAAGTTCTCAAATCTCCCCTTGTCTTTGGAAAAGTTGAACGAGTCATTAGTCGTAATTTAGAAATTAGAAGGCATTCATCCTTATTTCAATCATGCTTTAGCAGAGGAATTTAACACTATATTTCTATTTTACATGAATTAAAATCCCTACTTTTATTTTATAAAACTTTAGTTATGAAAACCTTGAATCTAAATAGAGAGGAATTAGCTGATTATATTTTGAACACGGCTGAGGAATCGGTTCTTGAAAAAATAAATAGAATTATACAAAAGGAAAATAACATTATAGCTTATACAGCTGAAGGGGAGCCTTTGACCGAGAAAACTTACAAGACTCACATCAATAAGATAAGTGAATCGGTAACAGACGGGGCGCAGACTTATTCTACCGAAGAAGTGAAAAATTACGTACTTAATAGAAATAAATGAAAGTGAGATGGTCCATTCAAGCCATGCGAAGTCTTGCCTTTATTTATGATTATATTTATAAAGACAGTCCGAAAAATGCAGTAAAGGTTTTCAATACACTGCTAAATTTAGGCAACTCACTATCCAATCCGGCTGTTGAGTATTCTATGGACTTAATTATCAATGATAAACAGTTTAGGTTTATACCAAAATGGAGTTATAAAATCATTTATGAACGCCGAGATAAAGAGGTTCTTATTTTAGATGTTTTCAGTGTTCATCAAAATCCGGAAAAATTACTGGATTTATAAGTGAATTTAACTTTTTCAAAGTAATTGGGTTTCGTGTTATACCAAACCGATATGTTTTTTTAGGCTAATAGTTTATGGTATAATACCGAGAGACAATGACTTATCATTTTATGTCAGATTAAAATTATGGTCGATTCGGTATTAGAACTTTGAAAAAGTAGTTTGCGGCTTTTTTTGAGGAAACCGATTAGAAGAGCATTTCCTGTTAACTTTTTCAAAGTTTTCAAATCTACCCTTGTCTTTGGAAAAGTTGGACGAGCGTTTGTTTGAGGTTTGTGTTGCAGTTTAGAAGAGCATCTCATTTGATCTTTTCCAAAGTAATTGAGTTTCGTGTTATACCAAACCGATATGTTTTTTTGGGCTAATAGTTTATGGTATAATACCGAGAGACAATGACTTATCATTTTATGTCAGATTAAAATTATGGTCGATTCGGTATCAGAACTTTGAAAAAGTAGATTTCAGTTTTCTGGATGCATTTTAGAAGAGCATCCCTTTTGAACTTTTTCAAAGTTCTCAAATCTCCCCTTGTACTTTGGAAAAGTTGGACGAGCGGTTAACTTCGGTTTTGTCTTTGTTTTCTTTGAGAGGACTTTTTACCGGAACTTTT
>DATGSA010000384.1:0-13747 GCA_035303085.1 Flavobacteriaceae bacterium | reverse complement strand
CAGAGCGGAAGAGGCAAACAGAGGCGACGGAAAAGATTATTATGCCACTTTTGTTATTGAAGAATTACAGAACGAACAGGAGAAAAAGACTTTCTTAGGATTAGTGATTTTCACAACCGCGTTTGGCGTATTGCTCTTGTTGTTCTTGAAAAAACTCAAGGCCTTGACTCACGGTGCAGAAGATAGTGAAGAAGAGAAAACTTGATTTTTCATATTTATTTAAAAATTAATGGTATTGAACGCAAGGTGTTTTAAAATAACAAGATTAGCTGTGTATTGCATTATTTGTGAATATGTAAGCTTTAAAGCTATTACAAAACCCAGCTTGAATAACTTGTGGAAATTAAAACCTCTTGCGTTTCAAAAATTATTCTTAATTTTCGAGCTTTCAAAAAAGTGGGAAAATTCAAGGAGTTAATTAAATAAAATTAATCAGAAAACTTATAGAATGGCAGAAGAAGTTGTAATACCCAAAGATCACGAAAATCTTTTTAAGAGTAAAGTTTTAGGTCATCCGGCAGGACTCTATGTTTTGTTTTTCACCGAAATGTGGGAGCGTTTTTCTTTTTATGGAATGCGCGTGTTGTTGATTAACTTTTTAACTATTGCCGCCATTGGCAGCAATCCGGGTTGGGAATGGTCTGCTGAAAATGCGGGAGCTCTTTTTGGAACCTACGCCGGACTTTTATACTTGACTCCACTTTTGGGGGGAGTTATTGCCGACAGATTTACCGGATATCGCTGGGCAGTATTAATCGGGTGTGCGATTATGACTGGTGGACACGCATTTATGGCAGTGGAAACCGAATTTTCTCTTTATGTAGGACTCGGCTTGTTAGTAATCGGAACAGGTTTCTTTAAACCAAATATCACTTCGATTATTTCGGAAATGTACAAATATCTTCCAAAGAAAAAAGATGGCGCCTATACTATTTTTTATATGGGCGTAAACGCAGGAGCTTTCTTCGGAATGATGTTGTGTGGGTATCTTGCCGAACGTGTCGGATGGGCTTGGGGTTTCGGATTGGCAGGAATATTTATGCTTTTTGGAACCATTCAATTTATGCTGTCAAAACCACTATTTGGAAAAATTGGAGACCGTCCACAAAAGGGTTTTGCAGAAGATGATAATAGTGCTGAAGCGGTAGAAGACAGGAATCACAAGCCGAATTACTTTACTAAGGTCGATAAGGCTTTGATTGTTATAACTTCTATTATAGGATTGTTATATCTTTTAAACGACCCGATATCAAAAATTGGAAATATTCATTTACTTCCCCAGGAATTTTTGATCTCACCTGATATCCTATCAGGTCCGTTAGTGATTACGATTATAGGAGTTATTTTGCTGTTTTATCTGCTGTTTAGTCGAATTTCTCGCTATGAAAAAATATTAAGAGATCGCATGATTGCTGTAATTATCTTTGCCTTCTTTACCGTAGTTTTCTTTATTCCTTTTGAACAGGCGGCCACTTCTATGGTGATTTTTGCTCGAGATTATACGCAACGTGTGCTTACCGGTAACGCAGCTTTAATATTTAACATTTTCAACACCTTATTGACCATCGTCCCGCTGTTGATTGTTAGTTGGGTACTGGTACTTTTATATCGAAGCACTTCAAAAAAGATTTTAGGCAGTAATATTGTTTTGATTTTATGTTTTACGGTTATGTGGGGTTTGGCTATTTGGATGTTGGTTCAGGATTTCTCAACCAAAGTCTATGAAGTAGAATACCAGGCAGTAAAGACAACACAAATGGTCAATGGCGAGACACAGGAAGTTTATGAACCCATTACAGATGCGCGACCTCTGACAGATGGAGAGCAGTCAGTTACCCATGTATTGGAGTTTTCAACTAATAAAAGTTTGGCAGTTGGCGAAACGGTAGGTGCCCACTTAGAACTTGGCAAGTATATTTATCTCGATGCTGAAGGGGTCAACCGACTATCCGGAGACTATGCCAAAATCAATGAGCCTTCGCAAATTGTTTCAGGAACCGTTAGCGAAATAAAAGAAAATGAAGTCGAAATAACCGTTGCTTGGTTTAGTATTCTGAATTCCTTCTTTATTATTGCACTTGCATCGCTATTTACTAAATGGTGGGACAGCAAGTACAATCCCTCGGCAGCGGTTAAATATGGTTTAGGATTAATCGTTATGGCAGCTGGTTTTGGAATATTAGCATACGGATCGACTTTAATTCCTTCAGGTGCAATTCCTGGAAGTGTTCGAGTAGGAATGGTTTGGTTGATTCTAACGTATTTGTTCTTAACCTTGGGAGAATTGTTTTTGTCTCCTGTAGGATTGTCTTACGTCAGTAAATTAGTTCCGGCACGAATGATTGCTTTGATGTTTGGCGTTTGGTATTTGGCCATCGCAATTGGGAATAAAATTTCAGCATCCCTGGGTGGCATGGTCGAACAAGTTCAGACAGAGTACAGTATGTCTACTTTCTTTTTAATTTTTACGATAGGGCCTCTAGTTATCGGTGTGATTGCTATACTTTTAAATCCTGTATTGAAAAAACTGATGCACGGAGTGAGGTAATTAAATTGTCAGCAAACGCGAGAGGAGCTATTCCACCAGCCGGGATAATTTCAATCGTAAAAAGTTGAAAGATAAAAAACACGAGAAGATTTTCCTGAAGCGGGCAAATTCGCGCATCGGCAGTGGTTTTTATGTCTTCACATCCAACGCATCTCTCAGTGCATTTCCGATGAGCATAAAAGCCAATACGAGACTCATAATTCCCAAGCCGGGGATGATGGCCAGGTGGGCTTTTCCTAAAATAATATAACTGTAATGTTCCTTGATCATCGCACCCCAACTCGGTATTGGTGGCTGTGCTCCTATTCCCAAAAAGCTCAAACCGCTTTCTACCAAGATTGCCGCTGCAAAATTGGCGGCAGAAATCACAATAACCGGAGCCATAATATTGGGAAGAATGTGTTGCCTGATAATTCTAAAATTTCGATATCCCAACGCTCGAGCCGCGGTGACGTATTGCATTTCTTTAGCACTGATTACTTGTCCGCGCACTACTCTGGCCACTTCTACCCACATGGTCAATCCCACGGCGATAAAAACTTGCCAAAAGCCTTTTCCCAGCGCTAAAGTCATCGCGATAACCAATAATAAGGTAGGAATAGACCAGGTAACATTGATCAGCCACATAATAAAATCATCTATTTTCCCGCCATAAAACCCGGCTATAGCTCCTAAAGTGATTCCGATAATCAGAGAGATTAATACAGCGACAAAACCTATGGAAAGAGAAATTCTAATTCCGATCAGCATTCGACTTAAAAAATCTCTTCCATACTTATCTGTTCCTAAGAGGAATTTCTTTTGATAAATATAATTTTCTTCTATTTCTGTGGAATTAAGGTTTTCCGGAAAGTTCTCCTTCAGATTAAAAACCTTTTCAACTTCCTCCAATCCTTCTCGGGTATATAGTTTTACCCTTAAATTTTCTTGTTCAAAGTTATAAGATGAGATAGGAATTTGTTCAGCGGTATATGTTTTTCCATAAAAAATCTGTTTGAGTTTGGATTCTCTTTCGGCACTGGTATTTGGGATTTCCAACATTTTTACAGAAAATCCCGGAGGCATAGAATGTATGGAAAGATGCATCTGATTAGCATTAGCGGAATTATCGGGCGCTAAAACATAAGCGAAAATCGCTATGAAAACACAAAGAACAATAAACCAATAACTTAAAACGCCCCACAAGTTTTTTTTAAACTTGCGGAGCGCTAATTGTGTCAATGAGTTAGCTGATTTCACCAAATTTTATTCTTTTGCTTCAGCCATCTTTTTTTGTTGGGCTTTATTAAGTTTTAAATCTCCCAATACATTGATGGCTTCTTCTACATAAGCATCCTTACCCAAGTTCTTATGCCAGCGTTCTCGCTTTTTAGCCAAACTGGTATCGGTTTCAAAAAGCTTTACTTCTTCCGGTAAGGATCTATAGGTCAAATCAGTTTTATGATCTGAAATAGATTTAAATTGTTCAACCTTTTCTTCTCTTTCTTTTACCAACAATTCATATTTTTCAAAATTAAGAGGATATACTGTTTTATCTTTTTGCTCTTTAATCCACATAGCGTTTTCATCTATTAAAGTAAACAAAGCACTGCTGTCAACTCTTTGCTGACTTTGTTTTAAAGTTTCCTTTAGATTCTCATATCCATCCCATTTTTTATACCCCGCTCGGTCTATTTCATCCCAAGGCAGTGGAACTCTCAAATCGCGTTCTCCTACATCGATATAACTATACCGATCAGGCATTACCACATCACTGTGTACCCCTTTAAGCTGAGTGGATCCACCGTTTATTCTATAGAATTTTTGGGTAGTGATTTTAATATCGCCCATATCTCCTAAATCATTATTTTTCATAAAGCGATTAAGGTCAATAAATTTCTGAACGGTTCCTTTTCCATAAGTCTGCTTACTTCCAATAATCACTGCTCTTTCATAATCTTGCATAGCTGCAGCAAGAATTTCAGAAGCGGAGGCAGACAGCTCATTGACTAAAATCACCAAAGGGCCATTCCATTCTACTTTGGGATTTTGATGTCTTAAGGTTTGCTCTCTTCCATTACCAAATCGCACTTGAACAACAGGTCCTTTTTTAACGAACAGACCGGCAATATCAATAGCTGTAGTTAAGGAACCACCACCATTATTTCTCAGGTCGATAACCAATCCGTCTATTTTTTCCTTTTTTAAGAGATCTAACTCCTTCTTCATGTCAGAAGCAGCATTCCTTTGGTCGTAATCTTCCATATTAAAGTAAAACCCGGGAAGCTTAATCACTCCGTACTTGTTTCCATCTTTTTCTGTAACAGCACTTTTGAGATAGGTTTCTTCCAATTCTACTTTGTCTCTTATCAATTTGATGTCTTCAACAGTTCCATCAACACTTTTTACCGTTAAGGTCACTTCTGAACCCTTAGGGCCTCTAATCAACTTAACAGCTTCATTCAAAGACATTCCACCGATATTTACCGCTTCCTCCTCATCTTCTTGTTTTACTCTTTGAATGACATCTCCCACTTTAAGCCTTCCATCTGTCCACGCCGGTCCGCCGGAAATAAGCTTGGTCACTTTTATATTTTCCAAATCTTTTTGCAGCTGTGCCCCTATACCTTCCAAACTTCCGGACATGGCAATATCAAAACGATCTTTATCTGGTGGGGCATAATATCCAGTATGCGGATCAAATTGATTGGCTACGGTATTCAAATACATCGAAACCCAATCCTCTTTGGTCAGATCTTCATTGATATCAAAAAACTGATCCAAAGATTTTTTGACGCTTTTACGGGCTTCAGCTTCTAATTCCTCATCAGATTTGGGTTCGAATTCTTCAATTTCCTCATCTGAATCAGTTTCATTTTCTTCTTTCTTTTTGATTTTATCATCTTGCTCTTTTTTCAAATCAAAATAGGTAGAAAGCACGTTAAATTTCAATTGTTTTCGCCATACCGTATTACGCTCTTCTTTGGTTTCAGGAAACGCTAAGTTTTCATAATCCGTATTGATTTCCTCATCGGTATTGAAGTCAAAAGGTCTTTCCAAAATTTCTTGATAAACCTCTTCCATCTCTCCTATTCGTTTTTCAATTCTTTCATAGGTCAAGTGGAAAAAATCTACTTTGTGCTCTTTGAGTTCCCGTCCAATTTTTTCTCTGTATTTTTCAAACTCTTCCACATCACTTTTTAGAAAGAATCTTTTCCGCGGATCTAAACTTTTTAAATATTCGTCATATACATTTCTGGAAAACGCTTTGTTTAAATCCTTAGGCGCATAATGATAGTTTTCTAATACAAAACTGACTAATTCTGACAGCACTATGTCTTTCTCACTATCTCCCGGATCTATCTTTTTTGTAGTAAAACTGCAGGCTGCCACAGACAGCAATAAAACCAACAAAAAAATAATATTATTCTTCTTCATAAATTTATAAATTCTCAAATCATACACGAAAATGGTTCGCGATGGAATACACTTCCTCAATCACCGTACCATTTATCGTAAAACTACTGCTTTTTTACTTCTACTTTCTTAAATAAAGACTAATAATCAGATGAAATTTTCCTTCTCGAACTATTAGGTAAAGAATTCATCCTCCATAGTTATTTTATTATTCAATATAGGGCGATTATGTTATCAGCGTACATTTTTAAGAGAACCTTATTTTTCGCGCTGCATAAAATCCGACACAAAATAACTCAGGGTTTTTCCGATCTGTGGATTGTCACCGGCCACTGCCTCACATATATGTAAATAATGAACTTTTTGTTTTGCAGCCATTTTGATAAAACTACGCATGGTATTGACTGAAAATCCGCTTGGTGTCATCGCACTGCTCGGGAAATCTTGAATCGCATCACAATCGATTTCCAATCCAAATGTCCGGTCTAAAAACTCGGTTTCTTTGTGAAATTCTTTTAGCTGATGGGAAATCCCACCTCCTATTAAATCTTCAAACAACCGTATATGAACAGATTCATCTTTATCGTACTGATCAAAAATATACTGTGGAGTATAATTTTTATGAATTCCAAACATCGAATATTTAGCCAGATAATTTTCCTTCTTAGCATAGCTAAATCCATTTCCGCTATGTCGGTATTCGGTTGTTCGCAAATCTGTATGAGCATCGATATTCAACACGTTAATCGGTTTGTTTAAGGCTAAAGATGTTCCTTTGATATTTCCATAAGCATTGTTATGACCTCCACCGATGATTATTGGAATTTTGCCCAATCCCACAATTCGTTTAACTAATTTTGTTACCCTGTCATCTACTATTTGAACTAATTCTCCTAATTTCTCGTCCACATTCCAAGCCTCTCTTTTCAACCGGTCAGCTTCTGACAGTAAAGCACTGCAATCTAAATGACCCAAAACTAAACAGTTACTGGAATCATTAAACTGATTACTTTGAATATTGGTAAAGGAAGACAAAAACGATTTCCAAGCAGAATACGCTCCTGACTTTCCTTTATTGGCTTGGATTCCGACATCCTCCGGAATGCCAAAAATCACATATTCCGCTTTGATATTTTCCAATTCTTCTAAGGAGGATATTTCCTCAATGACATCTCCAAATTTCGTCTCTCCTTTTCTGGGTTTGAGAAAACTCCGTTTGAAGTCTTGGTTATAAAAGATGAATTTTTCCATTTTCAATTGATTTTATTAACTAATATGTTGATTATCTTGGTTTAAGATAAAGAATTCCCGGCTAAAAACACTTTTTCAATATGATTACTTCCAAAAGCATAAGGTAAAAACCCATAAGAAGGTACTGGTTTTGTCAGGATTAAATTCGCCACTTTTCCTTTGGTAATACTTCCGTGGGTTTGGTTCAAATCAATGGCATAAGCTGCATTTAATGTTGCAGCATTAATCGCTTCCTCCGGGGTCATCCGCATTTTTATACACGCCAAAGAAATCACCAAATTCATATTGCCATTCGGCGTAGATCCGGGATTAAAATCTGTCGCAAGAGCCAGTGGTAATCCCGCATTGATCATTTTTCTACCCGGTGCATAAGGTATGCTTAAGAACAGTGAACAAGAAGGCAGAGCGACGGGCATAGTGTCTGTGTTTTTCAACATTTCAATATCTTCATCGTTCATCACTTCGAGGTGATCTACACTGAGCACGTTATGTTTCACTCCGGCTTCTATCCCACCGATTGCATTAAATTGATTGACATGAATCTTTCCTCTCATTCCATATTTTTGCCCGGCTTCCAAAATCGCTTCGGTATCCTCTACGGTGAAATAGCCTTTCTCACAAAAAACATCTACATAATCTGCCAACTTGTTCTCGGCAACTTCCGGCAACATTTCGTTGATTACATGATCGACATATCCCGCTCGATTATTTTTATATTCCGGGGGAATAGCATGTAATCCCAAGAAGGTTGACTTAATGGTAACCGGGTAATTTTCTTTTAATTTTTTAATTACTCGAAGCATTTTCAATTCCGCATCCAAGGTCAATCCATAACCGGATTTGATTTCCAAGGCTCCGGTGCCTAAACTCATCACTTCTTTTAAGCGCACTTCGGTTTGTTTGTACAATTCTTCTTCAGAAGTATTTTGTAATTTTTTAGCGCTGTTTACAATTCCTCCACCGCGATTGGCTATCTCTTCATAAGTCATTCCATTTATTCTATCTACAAATTCCTGTTCGCGATTTCCGGCATAAACCAAGTGCGTATGAGAATCTACCCAAGAAGGAAGAATCATTTTTCCGGTACAGTCGATTTCTTCAGCTGTTTTTGTTTCCGGATAAGATTCCATTTCTCCGTAATCAGCTATTTTGCCATCTTCAACCTTCAACCACGCATTTTTTATCGTTGGTAAAGTTTTCATTTCCTCTCCGGAAACCTTCGATATACCTTCAGATCGAACCTGAATCAGCTCTTTAATATTCTTAAATATTTTTGTCATGTACTTGTGCAATTTTAGAGAAGCTGAAAGTTAAGAAAAAATGAGCAATACAAAGAAACTTTGTAGAAGTTAGCGTTTCTTTTTTTGAAAAAACCTTTGTAAACAATAACTTGAAAGCTTTTGGCCTTTTATAAAGGTTTTATTTCTCTATATTAATTTAACTTTTCAGGAAGGATATTCATATAATTATATATTGTTTTTATGAAGAATCGCAAGCCTGACTTGTGGACGGGAACACCCCGCCCGCCTGAGGCGGGCACCCTCCGCCGCGGCGGAGGGAATTTTGTTTACTACTTTTTTCAACCCTCGGTAATTGATAATTATAGCTTTTATAAATACGTCAATGATTAATATGCAAGAAAAGATCATTTCCTTTATTATTGCCCTTAAGTTTCTCCCCCAATTTTCATGGCAGCACTAAGCTAATTTGAGTTTATTTTTTTATCCCAAAAATTCTAACAACATCTGCTTCTCCCACATGGTTTTTTCCTTCCTGCAATTCTACTTTTACATCCTCCGCTTCCAAAAACTCGAAATTGTCAAAATCACCTTTGAGCTCTTCTAAGTCATAAAGTAAATCAAGTTTTTTTGGTCCACCGGCGTGTGGATTTACTTGTTGATTTTTGACATGTTCTTTATTGAATGCTTCTAAAATTAAATATCCGCCGGGTTTGAGGTAAGCTGAAAGTTTTTGATGAAGTGAACGTCGGTCATTGGGAAAATGAGCATAAACAAGTGCAATCACATCAAAACTTTCCTTTGGAAAAGCTATTTCCTCCATTCTTGATCGCTCATAATTAATAGTTACTTGTTTTTTGGCTGCAAGTCTTTCCGCTTTCTTTTTTCCTTCTTTACTGGCGTCAAAAGCATCTACTTGCCAACCCACTTCTGCTGCATAAACCGCATTTCGCCCTTCGCCTTCAGCGGGTAAAAGAATTTTTCCTATAGGAATTTCCTTTAGTTTCTCTTTGAAATAGACATTGGGTTCTTCTCCATAAATATATTCCTCCTGCCCGTATCTTTTATCCCATTTATTTTTCATAATTTATTGCAATAATTTCAGTCAAATTAAACTATTATATTTATCAAAGCCTGTGACTAAAGTAACAAAAGCATCGCAATCTTGATAATTTGAAAAAGTTTGAATTATCTTTGATTTTATAACTCAGTATCAATCATGCGTTGGATTATTAAACCACAACCCGAAAAGAAAAAAGTCGATGCGTTGGCAAATAGCTTGGGCATTCAGAAAAAGCTTGCCTATTTACTGGTACAAAAAGGTATAGCAACTTATGATCAGGCCAAAGCCTATTTCCGACCGAGTTTAGAAGAATTGCACGATCCTTTTTTGATGAAAGATATGGATTTAGCGGTTTCACGGATTGAAAAAGCTATAGAAACCGGGGAGAAAATTTTAGTTTATGGCGATTATGATGTAGATGGAACTACCAGCGTAGCTTTGATGGCTACTTATCTGAGCAATTTGACAGATCGCGTAACCACTTATATTCCCGACCGGTATAAAGAGGGGTACGGTATTTCTTATCAAGGAATTGACTTTGCTGACAATAACGACATCAGCTTGATTATTGCGTTGGATTGCGGTATAAAAGCGGTTGATAAAGTGTTTTATGCCAATGAGAAAAACATAGATTTCATTATTTGTGACCATCACCTTCCCGGCGATAAAATTCCATCGGCAAAGGCAATATTAAATCCAAAGCGTCCGGATTGCTCTTATCCTTTTAAAGAGCTTTGCGGTTGTGGAGTTGGTTTCAAATTGATTCAAGCTATTACCCAAATAAAAGAAGAACCATTTGAAACACTGATTCCTTATTTGGATTTAGTAGCCACAGCAATCGGAGCAGACATCGTGCCGATTGTAGGCGAAAATCGCATTTTGGCACATCACGGATTACATGTGATCAACACCGACCCGCGTCCGGGATTTCAAGCTATTATTAAGCATATCAAAAAATCCAACCTGACTATAACCGATGTGGTTTTTATTATTGCTCCTCGAATAAACGCTGCGGGACGAATGGAACACGGGCTGAGTGCCGTGGATTTATTAATGGAAAATGATGTAGAAAAAGCAGAAGGTTTCGCACAAAAAATTGAAGAATTCAACAACAATCGCAAAAGAACAGATAAAGATATTACTGCCGAAGCACTTTTACAAATCGAGGAGTCCGGTGAAAAAGATAGGTTTTCCACAGTGGTTTATCATCACAAATGGCATAAAGGTGTTATTGGGATTGTTGCTTCTCGATTAATAGAAACTTATCATCGCCCCACTTTAGTATTCACCAAGAGCGGTGATAAATTATCAGCTTCCGCCAGGTCTGTCCCGGGGTTTAATGTTTATGAAGCTTTGGAAGCCTGTGCTGAACACATAGAACAATTTGGCGGGCATAAATACGCTGCCGGACTGACTATGAAAGAAGCCAACTACGAAGCTTTTAAACAAAAATTTGAAGAAGTTGTTTCTTCAAGAATCAGCAGCAGGTCATTAAATCGTGAAATTACAATTGATATGAAATTAAATTTATCTGATATCACTCCGAAGTTTTATAATATTTTAAAACAATTTGCCCCTTTTGGACCGGGCAATATGCGTCCTGTATTTTTATCTGATAATTTAATCGATACAGGAAGGGCAAAACAAGTGGGATCGGATGGGAAACATTTAAAATGCTGTGTTACCTATCAAAATTTAAAATTTGGTATTGACGCGATCGGATTTAATTTAGGAGACAAATATGAATATATTCAAAATGGCCAAACATTTGGAGCTGTTTACTCACTGGATGAAAATGAATGGAATAATAAAACAAAATTACAGTTAAAACTGAGAGATTTACGTTATCAATTGAAGTGATACTTTTCAAAAAACATTAGATTCGCCCCTTTAAATTGCACAAACCCTTTTGTGAATGACTTGGATTTGGATTTCCTTCATAGTTTTTGTCTGCATTTGTCTTGCTATCGATTTATTTGTACTCAACAAAGAAGATCACGTAATATCTGCAAAGGAAGCCGGTAAATGGACAAGCCTGTGGGTAGGAATTGCCTTGCTTTTCTCAGGAGTTATCTGGTGGTTATTCGCTGAAGATTTGGTTGAAAACACTACAGGTCTTTCTCCAAACCGAGCATTGCTGGATTATATCACAGGATATCTGGTGGAATTATCATTGAGTATTGACAATATTTTTGTGATTGCTGTGATTTTTAATGCTTTCAGAATTCCCGCTAAATATCAACACCGCGTATTGTTTTGGGGAATCCTGGGGGCGATGGTTTTTAGAGCCGTGATGATTGTTTTTGGTATTGCTCTAATCCAAAAATTTGAATGGATTATCTACGTATTTGGTGTTTTCTTACTTTATACCGCTTTTTCCATGCTGAAAGGGCACGAAGATGTCAACCCGAAAGATACATGGCTCTATAGACAAGTATCCAAATTGCTTCCGCTGACTAATGAAATTCACGGACATGATTTTATCATTGAAAAAAACGGTGAAAAATATGGAACCCCACTCCTACTGGCACTCATCATAGTTGAATTTACCGATATTATGTTTGCATTGGATAGTATCCCGGCAATTCTGGCTATTACACAAGATGAGTTTATTGCTTTCAGCTCTAATATCATGGCAATTCTTGGCTTGCGATCCATGTTCTTTTTAGTGGTCGGCCTGTTAGGGAAGTTTAAATATATCAACTATAGCTTGATGGCTATCCTTGCTTTTGTAGGGCTAAAAATGCTGTTTTCTGAACTGATAGAAATACCTTCTTGGATTTCTCTTGTGGTTATTGCACTTGCTTTGGCCGCCGGAATTGTAAGTTCGTATTTGATAAAACCCGAAGAAGAGGAATAGATGTAAAAGAAGCACATCAATTTTGTATCTATTTATGGAATTAGCTCAACATAATCAATAAAGAATCAGGTTCTTAAATATGATGAATAGTCCAAATTAATAATCAGTACCTTCTTACTAATGACATTTAGCCAATAAGGTAGGGCAAACAGTTGTCATACCGATTTTGCGATACATTGTTAGCGGCTAGTCCTCCCTTTCAAATATGTTTCAGGTGTCAATATTGCTAATTCGTTTTTTTTAAAGTCTTTTAAATTTCTGGTCAAGATAGTCTTGATATTTCCATTCTCTATTGCCGAAAAGTTTTGTCACGCATCTTCAAAACCTTTAAATTCGGAGTTTAGTGCATTTAAAACAACACTTTTATTCATCTCTACAATATCAATAATTGTTAATAACTGTTTGATTTTCTCTATAATGATATTATGTTTTGCTGTTTTTCTGAGTAGATAGTAAACGTTCGAAATTATGACAGGAGTTGTAAATCCTTGTATTTCTTTATTTGCACAAAGATTCAATATTTCAGTTGAGTATTCTGCAAAAGGTTTTCTGTCAAAAAAGAAATCTATTAAGACATCCGTATCGATTAGAATTTTATCCATTTATAAATATTTTTTTTCCAAACGATTTCTTAGTTCCTTTTTATAATCCATATCTTTTGGCATCTTAAAAGAACCCTTTAAAGACGCTACTATTGGATTAAGTTTTTTGTCCTTATCTATCTTTTCCTCTTCTGTAAGAGTTTTTAAATAGTTTTCGACAATGTCAGATAAACTTCTATCTTTATCTTTCGCATAAATCTTAGCTCGTTCTATTATTTCTCGCTGTATTGTTAATGTCAGTTTCGTGTTCATGATATTAAATTTATGAGCGGTGTTTTATACCAAATAAGTTTATTTTTTAGGTTGATTTCTTTTGGTAAAACACCAATAGTCAGCAATCTTCGAATTTAAACCAAGTTTCTTGTCGATTTAGTATCACTAAGTTAAGAAATAATTTTTTAAACACGTGTTTTTATTGTTTTATTTATTCGTGTATTTAACTTTTCCCAGCTGTTTTCAGTCTGCATAACTCATAGAACGCGGATTTTGACTTCGTTCATTTCATCGCCAGAAAGGGAGCTAAGAAGATTTAATCTCAAAACCAACCAAAATCTTGTTGTCTTCATTATCACAACTCAAAAAATTCATCTGTGAATTATTGACAAATTCAAAACTTCTCAATTCACTACAACAACAAGGAGCATCGGTTCAATATCAAAAAAGTTTAATTCGATGATAATATTTTTCTCCTCATTTTAAAACCTTAATCCACTCTTTTATCTCAATTCACCTTATATTTGCAAAAACAGATATTTCAATGAACAAATTACTAATCGTAGGGAGTGTGGC
>DATGSA010000383.1:0-4546 GCA_035303085.1 Flavobacteriaceae bacterium | reverse complement strand
TAATCTGTTCCTCTCGGTCGTATTCCCAATAATTTCCTATGGCTAAAGGAAAGTAATCAATCTGTCTTTCCTTGGGAATCGCCGGGCCATACTCGTCATTTTCAGTATGACAAGCACTGAGTAACACCAGCAATAATAGCGAAAGAAAAGTAGGGAGATATAATTTTATTTTCATCAAGAATTTATCGGTCATTAAAAAACTGTGGACAAACAAAGCTAAAAATACTTTTTCAGATACGGAATTTCTAACTATTCTTATTTAATTATTTACGGCTAAGTGGGTTTTATTTGATCAAGAGCTTAAAATAACTTTCAAGGAGCACGCGGAAACTTTCCAAAGACCAAGGGAAGATTTGAGAACTTTGGAAAAGTACTCACAAAGCGACTGCCTACTTTTTCAAAGTTTTACAACGTTTCCCAAGTACTTTGGAAAAATTCAAACGCGTAACCTTAGTGATTCCGGTAAGTTTTTATGAAATCTCAATTTGACCTCTCAAACAAAAATTCCTATCTCTGAAAACAGAGCTTCCGTCCAAACCACCTATCCTGAAATGTTATTTTCTAAAAGAATAAATCAGCCCGTGAAATGAGCCTCTTATTACGCACCACGGTGCTTTTTAGTAAAAGCACTAACCTCAAAGTAAAGAAAGTTTGTTGCTGATTGAATAGCTTAAGAGTACTTGTTGTCAATAATTAATTATATTGCAAAAAAGTCAGAAAACAATACTTATTGAAAAAGTGATTGTAAAGTTACCCTGAGAATCTGGTATTAACTTTAATGAGCATTAAAGATAAAATTAAACCCAAATCAGGATTCACGCATTAAGTGATTAAAATAATCTAATCAGGCTACAATAAAAATTTAAAATTCAAGATGGATGATTCATCAGGAATTTCTAATGATTTATTTGATCGTTTTGAACGCATACCGTTTCATCAGCTCATAGGAGAACAACAAATGAATCGAATAGATACTAAATTTCCATTCCACATCTCTAAATTGGCCGATGTATTAACCGGTCTGGAGTCAGAGTATAAAATTGTAGAGATTGAGGAGTCTGTTGTTTCCCCTTATATATCACTTTATTTCGATACGCCTGATGATAAGTTTTTCAATGAGCACCATAACGGTATTGTTAATCGGGCAAAAGTTAGATATCGTTCTTACCCAATTACAGGAACTACGTTTTTGGAAGTGAAATTAAAAAGAAACAGAGGGAGAACTATTAAAGAGCGGATATTAAGTGAAGAATTAAATTTTCCGTTTAAAAAAAATCAAATTGAATTTATATCGAGGAATTTACCAAATATAGATCCCTCACGGTTAATTCCGGCAGTGACGGTTAAATATCACCGAGTTTCATTTATTTCCAAAGCAGGGGAAGAGCGGTTTTCTTTGGATTTTAATGTAAATGCCCAGTATGAAAATCAAAATACGCATTTTGGTGCAGTAGTAATCTTGGAAGTTAAACAAGATTATAAATTTAGATCCCCAATTATCAATCGTTTGCGTAAAACACGGATTAGAAAAATGTCGATGAGTAAGTATTGTCTCAGTTCTTCTCGGCTGAAACCCGATTTAAAAGCAAATCTTTTTAAGATGACCTTAAGAAAACTAAGGAAAATCAACAATGAAATACCTTTAGAAAATGAAAATTAAATTAAAATGGATTTTATTAGGAGGATTGTCTCTGATTTCAATTGGAGTTATCGGTCAAATCTTACCTCCTGAAATGCTCGATCAGGGCGGAATGAAAAACTCAACTGCTGATTCGTCTGATTTTTTTGCACTGCGAATCGATCACTTTAACTTGGATTTCTTTGTGCGATTGGGAATTAACGTAGCTACCATGGTTGTCTTGCTTCGGTTCATCTATTTTAAAGTTTATAGACGTCACGATTATTTCTTTACGTTTTTCATGTTTAATTTGGTGATTTTTATCGTTACCGTCTTACTCGATGCAGATGATGGGTTTAGTATCGGAGCAGCTTTCGGATTGTTCGCTATTTTTGCCATGCTGCGATATCGATCTGAAAATATTGCGGCTACAGATATGACCTATCTCTTTTTATCGATAACCTTTGGACTTGTCTCGGCTATTAATATGGGAACCTGGGTTGAAATAATAATTATTAATGCCATCCTGCTGCTCGCTGCTTATCTTATTTCCGGTAACATATTTCTCAAACCCGAATTTTCAAAATCGGTGGATTATGAAAATATTGACTTGGTAAAACCGGGTAATAACGATGAGCTAATAGCTGATCTAAAAGAGCGGACAGGACTCGATATTCACAGGGTGTATGTTAAAAGAATAGATTATTTACGAGATCGGGCAAGATTGAAAATTTATTATTACAGTTCAGATAATCGTGATGTCTAAATTCAGGTCTTCTTTAATTATTCTCTTTCTTCTTTGTTCTATTGGTTTAACAGCACAAACAACAGATGACTATGGATTTAGGATAGGTGGGAAATATAAGAAGAAACTTAATAAAAAATTCGGATTAACACTCAAACAAGAATTTAGATTTAGAGAAAATGCCAGTAAATTCAAAAAATCGAATACCACTTTTTCAGGTGAATATAAGATGAAGAGTTGGCTGAGATTCAGACTGAATTACCGCTATACCCTTAATAAACGAATGAAAAAAAGAGTTCTTGGGCAACGACATCGCCTTATGGGGGATATTATTTTTAGAAAGAAGCATCAAAAATTTAGATTTTCAAATCGTATAAGATTCCAATCCGAAATCAAAACCGTACATTATAAAAATAATCGCGGCTTTCCACCGGCAACAGCCTTAAGAAATACCATAAAAGTAAAATATCGTATAAATAAAAAATACAGACCTCATTTCTCTGTTGACTTTCGTTTTTCATTGTATGATAGGAGTGCAACTCATACCGGATTTAATCGACATAGGATTACAGCGGGTGTTGATATCTCAGTTTCCAAAAAACACATCTTGGATCCTTACCTTATGATAAACAGACAATGGAATATTGAGAATCCTAAACGAATTTTCATAATCGGTTTGAATTATAAGTTTAAGGATTAGGAACTTTGTTAGTCATAAGATAGGATTTTTTAGTTTTCAGGATAAAATAGAGGAATTTAGATGGTTAAGATTTAAAAATATACTTTGATAAACCGCCTGTATTTAAAAAATTCGATGCAATTACATTATTTTATCTCCTCTTTTCTAAACCATTCTTGTAGAATTGTTTAAATTCGCAACTAAAAATTAAGTAAGATTATGAGCAAATATGATATTATTGTACTGGGAAGCGGTCCTGGTGGCTATGTTGCCGCAATTCGTGCTTCTCAACTCGGATTTAAAACCGCTGTAATTGAAAGGGAAAAACTTGGGGGAATTTGCCTGAATTGGGGCTGTATTCCGACCAAAGCCTTATTAAAAAGTGCTGAAGTTTTTACTTATTTAAAAAATGCCGATGACTACGGCTTAAAAGTTGAAGAGGCTGAAAATGATTTTTCTAATGTGGTGAAAAGAAGTCGAACTATTGCTGGTAATATGAGCAACGGAATTGGCTTTTTGATGAAGAAAAATAAGATCGATGTCATCGAAGGAGCGGGGAAAGTCAAAAAAGGTAAAAAAGTAGCTGTTACCGATGATAAAGGAAAAACTAAAGATTATGAAGCAGACCATATCATCATCGCAACCGGTGCGCGTTCTCGTGAATTACCAAATATGAGGCAAGATGGTGAAAAAATTATCGGATATCGCGAAGCGATAAGTTTGAAAAAACAACCGAAAAGAATGTTAGTTGTGGGATCGGGAGCTATTGGATCTGAATTTGCTCATTTCTACAATGCGATGGGAACTGAAGTGACGATTGTAGAGTACCAACCCAACTTGGTTCCGGTTGAGGATGAAGAAATTTCCAAAGCTTTTGAAAGATCGACAAAGAAAGCCGGTATAAAAGTAATGACGAGTGCTTCTGTGGATAAAGTGGATACTTCAGGAGATGTTTTAAAAGCAACAGTCAAAACTAAAAAGGGAGAGGAAATCATTGAAACCGATATTGTGCTTTCCGCAGTAGGGATTAAAAGTAATGTGGAAGACATCGGATTGGAGGAGCTTGGAATCAAAGTTGAAAACGACAAAATTAAAGTGAACGAATGGTATCAAACCGATGTACCGGGATATTATGCAATTGGAGATGCTGTGCCCGGACAAGCTTTAGCGCACGTTGCTTCAGCTGAAGGAATTTTATGTGTAGAAAAAATTAAAGGAATGAGTCCCGAACCGCTGGATTATGAAAATATTCCCGGTTGTACTTATACAACCCCGGAAATAGCCAGTGTAGGATTGACAGAAAAACAAGCTAAAGAAGCCGGATATGACATCAAAGTTGGAAAATTCCCTTTCTCCGCATCCGGAAAGGCACACGCTTCCGGAGCAAAAGATGGATTTGTCAAAACTATTTTTGATGCCAAATATGGCGAATGGTTGGGTTGTCACATGATTGGAGCTGGAGTAACCGATATGATTGCCGAAGCAGTTTTGGGCCGTAAACTCG
>DATGSA010000382.1:0-6314 GCA_035303085.1 Flavobacteriaceae bacterium | reverse complement strand
TTTAGTCACCCCATCAAGCTACTGATTATCAGAAACTTAAGACTAAAATGAATTTTCAAAAAACAACCGGCCTGATACATAAATTTCATGTATATTTGCACGGCTTTTCAGAGGCGATGTTTTAAGGTTTTTTTGAAAAGTATTTTTTCATACGTTTAAGTTTTAGTTGGTTAATAAGGATAAAACCCCTTCGATAAAACGAGGGGGTTTTATCATTTTTAGTATATTTGGTTTGGAAATTGCATTGGCGTTGGTACTAAACTCTAAAACCAATCTTGATGACTCGTACTGATCTATTATCGCTTATGAAAAAGTTTACCATTCCATTTGTGCTTTTGTGCTTGTTATTTTTTCCTCCATTGAGCCATGCGCAGAATGATAAAAGCACCTATCAAGACGGAGAGTGGATCAAATTAAGAATACACTATGGCTGGTTTAATGCATCCTATGCAACCTTAGAAGTAAAGGAAAAAATGATAGGAGACACTCCTGTTTATCACGTCAAAGGTCGCGGAAAATCCACCGGATTATTGCACGCTTTTTTTAAGGTAGATGACACCTACGAATCCACGATAGATAAAAAAACAGAATTACCTATTCAATTTAAAAGGGACATCAATGAAGGAGGACATACAAAAAACAAAATCCTGTGGTTTAACCAACGGGCACAAACGGCCAAGGTTCGAGATTTGAAACACAACACCACAAATGAGTATGAAACCAACCCCAATGTACAGGATATGATTTCCGCTTTTTATTATGCTCGAAATCAGATAGCGGACAATTTAAAAGAGCCGGGAGACGAATTAATCATAGATATGTTCTACGATGAGAAAAATTATAAATTTAAAACTGTATATTTGGGGCGTGAAGTCATAAAAACAAAGTTTGGCAGAATAGAAACACTTAAGCTTCGTCCTTATGTTCAAGCAGGTAGGGTTTTTAAAGAGCAAGAAGGTCTAACGGTTTGGCTTTCTGCTGATAAAAATAAAATACCTATCAAAGTAAGGGCCAAATTAGCAGTTGGAAGTTTAACAGCCTCACTTGAAGATTATAAGGGATTAAAATACCCTTTACAAGAACTGAAACCTTGATTTCAACTGAAAATATTATTAACTAAATAAGGAAACCTCTTGAAAAGCATTAAAAAAATATTTCTTCTAAGTTTATGTATTATTGCAGTAGCAGCTTGTAAAGACAGCAAAAGTCAAGCGACAGAAGAACCGTTGGAAACAGCAGAAGCAGAAGTCAACACAACCGTCAAAAAACCAAAACCAAAAATAAAGTACGGCTACGACTTAGATGATTATATCTTGCACCAAGACACTATTAAAAATGGAGATAGTTTTGGAAAAATATTGGGGCGTAACGGGTTTACTTCACAGGAAATCTTCTATACGGTAGAATCAGTAAAAGATAGTTTTAATACAGCCAGGATTATTGCAGGGAAACCTTATATCTTAATCAAGCCAAAAGACAATCCCGATAAACTTTCCGCACTTATTTATCAAAATGATATCGTTAATTATACAGTAATTGATTTTCAGGACAGTATTTCAGTACACCAAGAAAAGAGACCGGTAACCATAAAACGTAAAATTATTTCGGGTTCCATTCATTCTTCCTTGTCAAAATCAATGGATGAAGCCGGTGCCAGTGTTGCTTTAATTCACGAATTGAGTTCTTTATACCAATGGAAAATCGATTTCTTTCGACTTCAAAAAGGAGATCAGTTCAAAATGATCTATCACGAAAAATATGTAGATGACAGTATTTATGCAGGGATTAAAAATATAGTGGCTGCGCAATTTGTACACCACGGTTCGCCGTATTATGCTTTTCATTATGACACAGAGGGAAAAGAGCGCTCGGATAAATTTTATGATGAAGAAGCTAAAACCCTACAAAGCTTTTTCCTGAAAGCTCCGGTAGAATATTCCAGAATATCCTCGAGATATACGCAAAGGCGTTTTCACCCAGTACAAAAACGATATAAAAGTCATCTTGGAACCGATTATGCTGCTCCATCGGGAACTCCAATTCGTTCAACCGCAGATGGTGTTGTTACCGCCTCTTCTTATACGCGCTTCAACGGAAACTACGTCAAAGTAAGACACAACTCAAAGTACACCACACAGTATTTACATATGTCCAGACGAAAAGCAAAAGTAGGACAACGGGTCAAACAGGGAGATGTTATTGGTTATGTAGGCCAAACGGGATTAGCTACCGGTCCACACGTTTGTTATCGCTTCTGGGTGAACGGAAAACAAAAAGATCCTTACAGAGAGAAAATGCCGAGTTCAGAACCTATGGAAGACCACCTGAAACCGGACTATTTTGAATATATTGCACCACTTAAAGAGGAATTGGATGCCATAATTGTAGAAGAACCCAAAAGTGAAGAACAACTGGCAGGATTTTAATTTATAACAATTAAATCATACTTTAATTTTTTAAAATTTTAAACATGACAACTGGATTAATACATTTACACTCATTATTGGCATATTTGGTGCTACTCATCCTAATTATCGCCGTTGTTAATGCAATAGTCGGACTAATCGGAAAACGAACTTTTGCCGACCGAGACCTTAGAATCTCCTTATTTGCACTCATTTTATCACATATTCAATTACTAATTGGAATTGTTGTGTTTTTTATTTCTCCGCTGGTTCATTGGTTCCAAAAGAACTCTGACGTTTCTCAAATTATGGGAGACTCTGATTTACGGTTATATAATCTGGAACATCCGTTGATGATGATAATAGGAATTATTCTAATCACCATCGGGTTTTCCAAACATAAAAAAGCAGGTTCTTCAAGTAAGAAATTCAGAACTATCTTGATTTTTTATGGAATCGGATTAATTTTAATACTGAGCAGAATTCCTTGGGACGCTTGGTTCTAAACACTGAGTTCTGTTATACCTTATTAAAACTTTAAACGGACATTTTTAAACACTGATCAATTCACAACAACGGAAGCCCAAAAACTAATTTGTAAAAATCAACTGAACTCATTTCCAAATTACTTTATATGTCTTCCGAAACTGAAAATTTGATTCCCGGTCAGAAGAAACCAAAGAAAATCTCTTTGTGGGGCGCTTTAATACCTATCATAGCATTGATCGTCATGTTGGCGTTTAATGTACGTATTTTTGGGGAGGATGCCTTGGCGGGATCCAATCAGTTTATCCTTCTCATGGGAGCTGCAGTTGCTGCAATCGTCGGATTTAGTTTAAAAATAAGCTATTCCGATATGATGGGCGAAGTTGCAAATAACATCAGCTCAGTTACTGAACCTATCTTCATTTTATTGATGGTTGGCGCGCTTGCCGGCACTTGGATGGTCAGTGGAATTATTCCTACCATGATTTACTATGGCATGGAGATTCTCAACCCGACTATATTTTTAGGGGCAAGTTTGATTATCTGTGCCATAATATCCATGGCAACCGGCAGCAGTTGGACGACTTCTGCTACTGTTGGGATAGCTTTAATTGGAATTGCCAAAGCTTTGGGTATTTCTCCCGGTATAGCAGCCGGGGCTATATTGTCGGGAGCTTATTTTGGGGATAAGATGTCACCGCTAAGCGACACTACAAATTTAGCTCCTGCAATGGCCGGGACAGATTTATTTACCCACATCCGCTATATGACCATTACTACGGTGCCAACTATCCTGATTGCCTTAGTCATTTTTATCATTATAGGCTTAAACACTGATGTTTCCGGAGCGGCAAGTCCGGATGCTATCTTGCATGTGGTCGAAGAAAACTTTGTAATCACTCCGTGGTTATTTATAGTGCCTATATTGGTGATTATTTTAATTATCAAAAAGACACCCCCTTTTATTGCTTTATTATCCGGGACACTTCTTGGTGCCATCGCAGCTCTTATTTTTCAACCCGAAGTTGTCACAGAAATAGCCGGTGCCCGTACTTTGGATTTGAATTCTGCTTACAAAGGAATTTTAAATGCTATAACAGTTGAGACCGGAATAGCCACAGGTGATGAAACCTTAAATGATTTATTCACTTCCGGCGGAATGGCCGGAATGCTTTCTACAGTTTGGTTGATTTTATGTGCGATGGTTTTTGGCGGAGTGATGGAAAAAATCGGTGCTTTAGCTAAAATCAGTGAAGCTTTACTCAATCTTTTCCATACGACTTTCGGGTTATTTGCCAGTACCGTTGCGAGTTGTATTACGCTTAATGCTACTGCTTCAGACCAGTATCTCTCTTTAGTTGTTGCCGGAAAAATGTTTTCTTCTGCCTACAGAGAAAAAGGATTAGCACCACAAAACCTCAGCCGAACCTTGGAAGATTCTGGAACAGTTACCTCGGTGCTTTTTCCTTGGAATACCTGCGGTGCTTACCACAGTGGAGTTTTGGGAGTAGCAACCGGGCAATATTTCATGTATGCTATCTTCAACTACCTCAGTCCGTTTATGACCTTGTTTATCGCTGCGGTTGGTTATAAAATCAAAAAATTAGGATCTTCCAAACCTGTATAAGTCTTGCTTTATTTAAATCAATATTTCACAAATAACCTTTGGTTAAAAATAGGGGTTGAATAAATTCATTTAACGGTTAGGGATTCTTTACTTTTGCAATTATAAATCAATTGATATGAAATTAGACATACTTGCTATTGGCGCTCACCCGGATGATGTAGAACTATCTTGTGCAGGCACCTTGGCCAAAGAAATTGACCGTGGGAAAAAAGTTGGTATTTTAGATCTAACTCGAGGGGAATTAGGCACACGCGGAAGTGCAGAAATCCGAGATCAAGAAGCTGCTGCAGCTGCAGAAATTCTGGGAATCGAAGTACGAGAAAATCTAGGATTTCGAGACGGCTTTTTTTTAAACGATGAAAGTCATCAAATGGAAATCATTAAAATAATCAGGAAATATCGCCCAGATATCGTGTTGACTAATGCGATAAAAGACCGGCATAAAGATCACGCCAAAGGCGGTGAACTTACCAGCACAGCATGTTTTCTCAGTGGACTCATGCGCATAGAAACTAAACTTAATGGAGTAAAACAAGAAGCTTGGCGACCAAAACAAGTACTTCATTATATTCAGTGGCAAGATATCGAACCTGATATTGTGGTCGATATTTCTGGATATATCGATAAAAAAATGAAAGCTGTGAAAGCGTATAAATCTCAATTCTTTGATTTGAAAAGCAAAGAACCTTCCACGCCGATATCTAACGATAATTTTCTTCTAAGTGTTGAATATCGGGCGAAAAACTTAGGGCGGCAGATTTTTAAAGACCACGCAGAAGGCTTTAATACAGAACGTTACCCTGCTGTGGATTCAATATTTGATTTAATATAAATTATTTTTGAAATCCCAATTATTTGCTTAAATTTGCCAGTTCATAAATGGTGGTTGTAGCTCAGTTGGTTAGAGCGCCTGATTGTGGTTCAGGAGGTCGTCGGTTCGAGACCGATCTTCCACCCCTTTAAAAATCCTTTCTTCTTACCAAAGAAAGGATTTTTTTGTTTTAAACAGTTTTCTAAAGATGTGCTGAAGCACTTAATTATCCACCTTATCAGCCAAACAAAGTTCTCTACTCTTTACTTAAATATAAGAGGGAAAAAAGCAGGTTTAAAATAAAATAATAAGGTTAATGACATTGCGTTTGAACCTGCAGCATAAATCAAATTGTTCGCAAGCCAGGTTAATTCCTCTCAATAAAACTGAAGCTTTTCCTCTTTCAAAAACTCAATCTTATCACCCTAATAATCAACCTCCTACCTGAGACAAAACCTTAATACTTTATTCTTTATCAGATATGAAAAGCAAAAGACAACACTAATAATAAGGCTCCATACAAGTTCTGATTGAATGGGATTGTATTTTGTTGTTATGAAAAGTAATAGAAAGACTTTTCCTCTTCCCTAAGAAGTCTCATCGAGCTTGATTTTCTCATCGCGATTTGCGATCTTCCACAGGGTATAAAAAATCAATTTGGTGCGGTGGGTCAATAATTCATAATCTATCTTATCTGCTGTATCTGTAGTTTTATGATAATCTTCATGCAAACCACTAAAGAAGAAAATCACCGGAATATTATGTCTGGCAAAATTATAATGATCACTTCGGTAATATAACCGCAAAGGATCATTTTCATCGTTGTACCTATAATCGAGTTTAAGGTTGGTGTGTTTTCTGTTTTGCTGGTTTACAACACTATCCAAATCCGCACTTAATCGATTACTACCAATCAGATAAATATACTCAGGATCGGATTTATGAAAATCATCTATCCGACCAATCATATCGATATTCAAATTAG
>DATGSA010000381.1:0-4602 GCA_035303085.1 Flavobacteriaceae bacterium | reverse complement strand
AGTTGACATTTTTGCAACGGCTCGACTGATGATAAAATCATAAAATCCTTTTTTGTCCAAATCCTCCACACGACAATTAAAAGTTTTTACGTTTTTAAGCGCTAACCCATTCACCACTTCATCTACCACTTTAATCTTTTTTCCGATGCTATCGACCAAATGAAATTCGGTTTTCGGAAAGAGAATAGCCAAGGGTATTCCGGGAAAACCACCGCCGGTGCCGACATCTATAATTTTTGCGCCGGGTTGAAAAGCTTGTACTTTGGCAATGCCTAAAGAGTGCAATACGTGTCGCAAATAAATTTCATCAATATCCTTACGTGATACTACATTGATTTTCTGATTCCAATCTTTATATAAATCCTCTAACTTTTCAAATTGTTCTTTCTGAAGATTTGTAAGATTAGGAAAATACTTTAAAATCTCATTCAAAATAAATAATGGTTTACAACAGTTTCAACTCGATAAAAAATAATTAACGGGAATAATTTGGCGCTTCTTTAGTTATGGTCACATCGTGGGGGTGTCCTTCGTGTATTCCCGAGGCGGTAAGTCTAACAAATTTCCCAAACTCTTGTAAGGCAGCAATATCTTTTGTACCACAATATCCCATTCCGGCTCTAAGTCCGCCGATAAACTGATGCATACTTTCGACCAGCTCTCCTTTATAAGCTAAACGACCGACAATTCCTTCCGGCACAAGTTTTTGGATTTCATCTTCCATATCTTGGAAATATCTATCTTTAGATCCTTTCTCCATAGCTTCAACTGAGCCCATACCTCTATAGGTTTTATATTTTCGGCCTTCATAAATAATCGTTTCTCCCGGAGATTCTTTTGTTCCGGCCAATAATGAACCCAACATCACAGTGGCTGCTCCTGCTGCTAAAGCTTTTGGAATATCTCCTGTAAAACGAATTCCACCATCAGCTATTACAGGAATTCCTGAACCTTCAAGCGCTTTACAAACTTCTAAAACAGCAGAAAACTGAGGATAACCAACTCCTGCAATCACACGAGTGGTACAGATTGATCCGGGTCCAATTCCTACCTTTATCGCATCTGCACCAGCATCTGCTAAATATCTGGCAGCTTCCGGGGTTGCAATATTTCCGACCACCACATCTACATCGGAGAATTTATTTTTGATCTTCTTCAAAACCTCAACCACCCCTTTGGTATGTCCGTGGGCAGTATCAACTACCAAGGCATCGACATGAGCGTCGACCAAAGCTTGAGCTCTTTCCAAAACATCTGCGGTAACTCCGATAGCGGCCGCTACTCTCAATCGACCATAATCATCTTTATTAGCCATTGGTTTTTGGGTGAGTTTAGCAATATCTCTAAAAGTAATCAATCCTGTCAATTTATTATCGCCATCGACAACCGGTAGTTTTTCGATTTTATGTTTTTGAAGAATAACTTCTGCTTCTTCAAGAGAAGTACCTTGAGCTGCAGTTACTAAATCCTTAGAGGTCATTACTTCTTCGATTGGACGCTTGTTATTTCGTTCAAAACGCAAATCACGATTGGTAACGATGCCAAGTAACTTTTGATTCATATCTACAATTGGAATCCCGCCAATCTTATTTTCTCGCATCAGATCTTTAGCATCTTGAACAACAGCAGTGATAGGAAGCGTTATCGGATCAATAATCATTCCCGATTCTGACCGTTTCACCCGTCGAACTTGGATCGCTTGCTCTTCGATACTCATGTTTTTATGAAGCACGCCAATCCCACCTTCGCGAGCCATAGCTACAGCCATTTCCCACTCTGTAACCGTATCCATCGCAGCGGATACAATCGGAACGTTAATCGATATGTTTTTAGTGAATTTTGATTTTAGACACACCTCACGGGGAAGAACTTCTGAGAATGCAGGAATGAGCAAGACATCATCATACGTCAAACCTTGTCCAATTATTTTGTTGTTTTCTGAGCTCATTGCAATTAAGTTTTAATTGCGTGCAAAGCTAAGTGTTTTCAAGCAAAATATTAACCGGATTTATTTTTCTTTATGAAATTAATTTTTAAAGGAAGATTATCCCCTTCTACGATAATGTCTTCTTCCTCCTTCTCTGCTTTTCTTCCCGCCAAACTTGCTTATCTTATAGGTAAAGCTAAACATCGCATAGCGTTTTAAAACCAATTGTTGCGAGTCTTGAACATAATCCTCTCCGATGGCTCTTCGCGTAGAAACATTCTGATTGAGTAAATCGAAAATTGTTATTCTAAAAGCCCCATCTCCGTCCCAGATTTCATAGCCCAAACTCATATTCCACAACACATAATCATTATCGAATCCCGGAGCGGTCTGACCGATATGGGTATAGGTGATATCATTTCCAAAGATGAAATTCTCCGGCCAATACGAAGTGATTTCGACATTTAAATCGTGATCGGTATGACTTTGATTGCGTTGTTTGTCTAAACTGTAATCCGTTTTATTATAACTCAACGTATAGGAAGGCGAAATATTTAAAACATCCGGAATATCATATTCCAGTCCGACACGCGGACCGGCCCTGAAGTTTTTAGCGTTATAGCGCACATCATTTGAAAATCCGATATCTTTACTATACCCTATCCTTGCACCAATATTGGGTTTTAAAGTACTCTTATCTTTAAATTTAAATTCTTTATAGTAATTTGTGCGGAGATCTAAATTATATCCTCCATCGACATTGGTATACGTAGTGGTTCTCACCAGATCCTCCCCGGTTGTGGTACTGGCCACCACCTCATCTGTGTTATAACGTCCACCTAAATAAACATAAAATCCGGTATGATTTTTATAATTGTAATTGTAATAATTTGCGGAAAACCTATTGGTAAGTGTAGGTTTTAAGTCTGGATTACCCTTAATTATATGCAGGGGATTCGTCGTGTTTTCGATAGGTTGCAATTGTGTTATCGAAGGGATTGAACGTCTATTGGTATAGAAGAAGGTCAAAGACTTCATTTGATCAATTCGATAGCGCATAAAAAATCGCGCAAAAACATTGTTGAAAGTGTTGTCAAATTTTGTCGAGGTAAATTTCTCTTCGTTTTTCAAATTGGTACTTTCGTATCCTCCGGTTAAACTCGTCGTTAATTTTTCTCCGCGATAAACTATTTTCACACTGGGTTTGTGTTGGATGTTTCTGGATGTAAAATTACTGCTTAAGCTATCATTGAGTTGATTGTATTCATCACTGGTTTCAGGAGTTTCATAGACCAATCTTTTACTGTCATTCTGTCCGTAGGTAAAATTGTAGCCTAAATCTAATTTCCATTCTTCATCGAAGGGAATCCGCACGCGAGCATCACCGGTATATTCATCGTTTGATTGATCATTCTTAATCAGTTGATCCTGTATTTCGTTCTCGATAACACTTTCATTTTCGTCATAGATATTTCTTGAAGTATAATTGTGTCGTTCATTATCTTGGGTATCATTTCTGTTACGCAAAATCAGTCGAAAATACCCGCCTTGATCGCCATATCTTCTAATCGCATCAAAACGATTGGAGAGATTAACCCCTTTAACATTGCTGTGGCTTTGGGTTTCAGAATCATTCATTAAAATCTCCTCTGAGCTTCTGGATTCCGACATAGATCGATTTTCTGAATATCCGTCATTCACGGTAATATTGGGTCGTACAGAAATACGGGTTAAGGTATCGGGCTCAAATTCAAGATCAAAACTACCCCGGTGATTGTTATTGACATTTTTGCCGGATGATTCTGAATAATTAAAATACTGTCGATCGGGCAAAAGATTTTCTCGACTCACTTTACTTTCGGTTTGTGTACTGGCGCGGTTGTAAAAATAATTAGCGGAGAAGTCCAATTCCTCACTCCAACTATCGACAAAATCGAATCCTCCGGAAGTTGATTTGGTCACTCCTCCTCCGCCTTGTCCGCCGACGATAGAATAAGCACTTCGTCCCATCGCGTCGTAAATCTCATCAAAGGAAAACCCGATTGAGTTAATGTTGTTGGCACTTCCCAACACACTTAATCTGAGATCATTTTTAAAATAATTGGCGATTCCGTTTAAGGAATAACGATGATCGGTTCCACCACCTGCCGTTAATCGAGCAAAAAGTCCTCTGTTTTTTTCTTCGCTAATTACCACATTAATGGTTTTATCATCCGATTCACTCTCCTTTCCCGTAAATTCATCGGATTTTGATTTGGTATCGACCACTTGTATTTTTTCCAATAGATCTTTTGGTAAGTTTTTGGTTGCAATCAACGGGTCGTCACCAAAAAAATCTTTTCCGTTTACTTTAATATTGGTAACGTCTTTTCCGTTTACCTTAATACTCCCATCATTATCAACCGTTACGCCGGGAAGTTTTTTCAACAGATCCTCCAAATTGGCGTTTTCCTTTGTTTTAAAAGAACTTACATTAAACTCCAAAGTGTCTTTTTTTACCCGAATTGGCGGCGCAGAACCACGAATCACTATTTCTCCCAAAATGTTTTCCATCGGTTTCAAAGCGATCTCCCCCAACTCAATTTTTGATTCTTTTGTCAAATCATATTGACGATGAAACTCTTCAAATCCCGTGTAGGAAATTTTAAAATATATCTGTTCATCAATTGTTTTAC
>DATGSA010000380.1:0-10230 GCA_035303085.1 Flavobacteriaceae bacterium | reverse complement strand
ATCGTCGCTAATCAGCAAGGCCTTCCCCGGAGGACAATCTACTTTTTTATTAATCAAAATCACTGTAGCAGCAGAATTCAAGGCTTTGTCGTAATATTTTGGATGATCGACAAAAACGATGTCTCCCGGTTCAACTACGTGGATTTCATTTATGCCAAGCACGGGAAAATCATCTTCCCCTACATATTCGGTTCCGATAATAGTTGCAATTTGTTTTAACGTATGCGGTTGTGGAAATTTCATAGATAAAGAAAAAAGCTCTTGATGAAATGTACAAGAGCCAATTTAAAATTTTAATTCACTCTTTCCTTATATGTTGCATTTTCGGTTTCTACTCGAATCTTATCACCTTCATTGATAAAAAGCGGAACATTTATAATCGCACCGGTTTCTACTGTTGCCGGTTTGGTGGCGCTGGTAGCGGTATCTCCTTTAACGCCGGGTTCTGTTTGGGTTACTTCTAACACAACATTGGCCGGCAATTCAACAGATAAAGGCATTTCTGTTTCCGCATTCATAGCAATATTGACCATTTCTCCGTCCTTCATCAATCCCGGGTGATCCAAAATCTCTTTCCCCATCTGAATTTGACTGTAATCATCGGTACGCATAAAATGATAGAGCTCTCCATCATTATATAAATATTGATATTGCCTTGTTTCTACTCTAATCGCATCAATTTTATGTCCAGCTGTAAAAGTATTTTCAATCACTTTCCCCGTGGTCAAACTCTTCAATTTAGTCCGCACAAAAGCAGGACCTTTTCCAGGTTTTACATGTAAAAAATCCACGATTTTGTAAATGTCGTTCTTATAATTGATACATAGTCCTTTTCTGATGTCGCTTGTTGTTGCCATAAAAAAATAATTTAATCAAAATAGCCTTTCATTACACCGCGTTTAGAACCTTTGATGAATTGTAAAATTTCATCTCGTTCTGAAGTAGCTTCCATTTCGGCTTCGATAATAGTCGCGGCTTGTGATATATTATTACTGTCTTGGAACAGAATTCTATAAATATTCTGTATCTCTCTAATTTTTTCAGTCGAATACCCTCTTCTTCGTAAGCCAATTGAGTTGACTCCCGCATAAGAAAGCGGTTCTCGGGCAGCTTTGGTATAGGGAGGAACATCTTTGCCTACCAATGATCCGGCACCCAAGAAAGCGTGATCTCCGATTGTTACAAATTGATGTACGCCCACCATCGCACCGATGGTTACGTGCGCCCCAACATCTACATGGCCAGCCAAACCGGTATAGTTAGAAAACGTGCAATGATCTCCGACAAAACAGTCGTGAGCGATATGACAGTATGCCATAATCCAGCAGTTTTTCCCAAGTTTTGTAACCATACGGTCGGAAGTTCCTCGGTTAATGGTTACACATTCTCTGATAGTAGTATTATCTCCAATTTGTACTATAGAATTTTCTCCATCATATTTTTTATCTTGTGGAATTGCAGAAATCACTGCACCGGGAAAAATACTTACATTTTTTCCGATACGTGCGCCTTCCATAATTGTCACATTTGATCCAATCCAGGAGCCTTCACCAATTTCCACATTATTATGGATAATGGCAAACGGTTCAATTACCACATTTTTAGCGATTTTTGCTCCGGGATGAACGTATGCTAAGGGTTGATTCATAAAATTAAGTGTTTTTTGTTTTGACTATTTGCGCCATTAACTCCGCTTCTGCGCATAATTCGTTGTTGGTATAGGTTCTACAAATCATATGACAGATTCCACGTCGAATCGGGCCAGCCAAATCACATTTAAAAATTAAAGTATCTCCCGGAACTACTTTTTTAACAAAACGCACTTTATCGATTCTCAAAAAATACGTCAAGTAGTTTTCCGGGTCAGGTACGGTACTCAAAATCAATATTCCACCGGTTTGCGCCATTGCTTCAACCATAAGTACGCCCGGCATTACCGGGGCACCTGGAAAATGTCCTTCAAAAAAATATTCGTTCATCGTCACGTTTTTCGTACCAATCACAGTTTCATCGGTGAGCTCAAATATTTTATCTATCAATAAAAATGGCGGACGATGGGGAAGCATTTTTTGAATCGCTATAACATCCATTAAAGGAGTCTGATTCAAATCCACATGTGGAATATTTTTTCTTTTTTCTAATCTAATCTTTTTTTCTAACTTTTTGGCAAACTCAGTATTTAAACGATGACCGGGTTTATTTGCAATTACTTTCCCTCTGATTCTCGTTCCGATTAAAGCTAAATCACCAATGATATCTAAAAGCTTATGACGTGCTGCTTCATTGGGATAATGCAACTCAATATTGTCAAGCGTACCGTTTGGTCTTATATTAATATCATCTTTATCAAATGCTTTTTTGAGTTTTTCGGTGGTTTCTTCAGATAGTTCTTTATCTACATACACAATAGCATTATCCAAATTTCCTCCTTGAATTAAGCCGTGATTAAACAGAACTTCCAACTCGTGCAGAAAGACAAAAGTGCGAGCTTTGGCAATTTCATCCTTAAAGTCCGCAAGTTTTTTAAGCTCCGCATTTTGAGAACCCAATATTTCTGTATTAAAATCAATCATTGTCACAACCTGATATTCATCAGAAGGAATAATAGTAATTTCACTACCGGTTTCTTCATCTACGTGAGAAATAACTTCCCTGACTATATATTCTTCTCGGTCTGCTTCTTGTTGAACGATTCCTGCTTTCTCTAAAGCTTCTACAAAGAAAATAGCCGAACCATCCATTATAGGAGGTTCTTCAGCATTAAGTTCTATGATTAAATTATCTATTTCCAAACCAACACAAGCTGCCAATACATGTTCTGAAGTTTGAACACTGGCTTTTCCATTTACCAATTTGGTGCCGCGATCTGTGGTAGTTACAAAACGTGCTTTGGCAGGAATTTCGGGCGAATCTTCTAAATCAGTTCGCTTAAAAACATAACCATGGTTTTCAGGAGCAGGTTTAAAAGTAATTGTCACCTCTTTACCAGTGTGTAACCCAACTCCGGTAAGGGAGACAGAATTTTCAATTGTTTGTTGTTTGTAAATAGTATCAGCCATTATTTTTTAACTTTTTTTCAACTTCATTCAGCCTTCTTTCAATGGTTGGAAGGTTCCTAAAATGTATATAAGATTTATTATATGCTCTATAGGTCAACGCCGGAGATCCTTGTAAAACCGCACCATCTTTTATGCTTTTATTGACGCCGGTTTGCGCTTGTATTTTCACTTGGTCTCCAATTTTTATATGTCCAACTATGCCGACTTGCCCACCAATCACACAGTGTTTTCCAATCTTAGTTGAACCGGCAACTCCACTTTGTGCAGCAATCACCGTATGCTCATCTATTTCAACATTATGTGCCAACTGAATTTGATTATCCAACTTCACTCCTTTTCCAATTATAGAAGAGCCCATTGTCGATCTGTCAATTGTTGTTGCTGCACCTATTTCCACATCGTCTTTTATAATTACATTTCCAATTTGTGGCACTTTGGTATAAACGCCTTTGTCATCCGGAGTAAATCCAAATCCGTCTGAGCCTATCACGGCATTGCTGTGAATGATGCAATTATTACCGATAACAATTTCGTGATAAATCTGTACCCCGGAATAAATCGTCACATTATCGCCTATTTGCGTATTGTTCCCGATATAAGCGTGTGGATAAATTTTCACATTATTTCCTATTTTGACATTTTCGCCAATATACGCAAATGCGCCGACATAAATATCTTTCCCATATTCAGCAGAATCTGCAATAAAACTCGGATTTTCAATTCCGGATTTTTCTTGCTTCAACTGATCGTAATATTGAAGCAGTTGTGTCAGAGCCATCTGCGGACTTTTTACTCTTATCAACGAAAGATCAAGTGGTCTTTTGGGTTTAAAGTCTTCTCCTACAATACAAACTGAAGCCTCAGTCTCGTATAGAAACTTTTCATATTTGGGGTTGTGCAGGAAAGTAATACTCTCTGGTTTGCTTTCGTCGATTTTAGAAAAATCTGTGACAATAGCTTCAGGATTACCTTCCACTTTTCCATTTATGACCTGTGCGATTTGTTCTGCTGTAAATTTCATTCTGGCAAAAATAACAAAAATTGTTAATACTTAGCTTTTTGGATAACAGATATAATATTTATTAACCGGTTTTGACAATGCTTCGAGGTTAAATTGGTCTGAAGCTACAGTTACATCCTTCAATTCTCCATTCTTATAAAGAATTTTAATCGGATCATTATGGTCATAAGCCAAATGTGTAACTTGATCTTCGAACACAAAATAACCAACCTCTTCTTTATTTAAATTATGTTTACTTTGAAACTGTTCTCGTTTCTGGAGTAAAACATCTGTCGAAAACTTTTCATTCTGCAATTTCACTTTTAATAAATGTCGGTTTAAAATCATTTTACAGAGATTACTCAATACAAAATCTTCGTGATCGGTCCAAACTTTCATAGCGGATACAATATCATAATCGTCCAATTTACTAAAAGTATCCAACACCTCTTCATCAAAATTATTTCGGTCGATTTTGTGCTCTAAAAAGAATTTCAATGCAGGATTGGAATTCAGCTTCATTCCCCTATCAGAAAGTTGCTTAGCTCTTTTTAAAACCCGTGTGAGCAATTGCTCAGCAACTAAACTTGTCTTATGAAAATAAACTTGCCAATACATCAAACGCCTGGCTACCAAAAACTTCTCCACCGAATATATTCCTTTTTCTTCAATTACCAACTCATCGTCTTTCACATTTAACATCGCTATCAACCTTTTACTGTTGATATTCCCTTCAGCTACTCCAGTATAAAAACTATCTCGTTTCAAATAATCCAAACGATCTACATCCAATTGACTGGCAATTAGTTGACTAAAAAACCTTCGGGGATATTCTCCTTTAAAAATCTGAATAGCAAGGGTTAAACTTTGGTTAAAGTCTTTATTCATTTCTTCCATAAACCGAAGAGAAATCGATTCATGAGAAAAATCATTCACCAAACTTTGCTCCAGCGCATGAGAAAAAGGTCCGTGTCCGATATCGTGCAACAAAATAGCGATTAACAACGCTTCTTTTTCCTCATCTGAAATCTTAACATCCTTAAAACGAAGCACTTCCACAGATTTATTCATCAAGTGCATACAGCCTAACGCATGGTGCAATCTACTGTGATGTGCTCCAGGATAAACCAAGTCAGAAAGCCCCATTTGACTGATTCTTCTAAGCCGTTGGAAATATTTATGTTCTATAATATCAAAGATACGCTCATTCGGAATGGTAATAAAACCGTATATTGGATCGTTTAATATCTTGAGTTTGTTTCTTGAATTCAAACTTACTTTAACTTTAGAATTAGACAAATATACATATATGAACGAGATAAAAATACTTTGGGTTGACGATGAAATAGAATTATTAAAACCTCATATTCTTTTTCTTGAGAAAAAAGACTATCAAGTGACTGGTTGTCAAAGCGGTACAGAAGCCATTGAAGAAGTGAAAAATCAAAATTTCGATATTGTTTTTTTGGATGAAAACATGCCTGGACTCAATGGATTGGAAACACTTGCTGAAATTAAAAAAATCAGAAGCACACTTCCTGTGGTGATGATTACAAAAAGTGAAGAGGAATCGATTATGGAAGAAGCCATCGGCTCTAAAATCTCTGATTATCTGATTAAACCTGTTAATCCCCATCAAATTTTATTGAGTTTAAAAAAGAACTTGGATCATTCTCGATTGGTTTCTGAAAAAACCACTTCCAGTTATCAACAAGAATTTAGAAAAATAGCTATGGATATGATGAGTGTTCATACTTTTGAAGGCTGGGCAGACATTTACAGTCGGTTGGTATATTGGGAACTCGAACTGGAAGATACGGCTGAAATGGGAATGACTGAAATATTGGAGTCTCAGAAAATGGAAGCTAATTCGGAATTTGGAAAATTTATCGAAAGAAATTACCAAAGTTGGTTTGATGCCGATGTAGAAGCACCCACGATGTCTCACACTTTATTTCGCAACAAAATTGTTCCCGAATTAAAAGATAGCCAACCCACGCTGCTCATTGTGGTAGATAATTTACGTTTTGATCAGTGGAAAGCGCTGGAACCTATATTAAACAATTATTATAAAAAAGAAGAAGAAAGTCTGTTTTACAGTATTCTTCCCACTGCCACGCAATATTCCAGAAACGCTATTTTTTCTGGGTTGATGCCCATAGATATGGAGCGCTTACATCCCGATATTTGGTTGAATGATACAGACGATGGTGGTAAAAATATGCACGAAGAGGAATTTTTAGAAGCCCAATTGAAGCGACTTGGTTTAGATTTAAAAATGGAATATCATAAAATCACCAGTTTAAAAAGCGGAAAAAATCTTGCAGCTAATTTTAAATCTCAAAAAAATAATGATTTGACCGTGGTGGTTTATAATTTTGTCGATATGCTCTCGCACTCCAAAACAGAAATGGAGGTAATTAAAGAATTGGCTTCCACCGATAAATCATACAGATCTTTGACCGCCAGCTGGTTTAGAAACTCACCTTTAATTGAAATTATTCAACAAGCACGCAGTCTTGGATTTCAGTTGATACTGACCACCGATCACGGAACGATCAATGTGCAAAATCCTTCAAAAGTAATCGGTGATAAAAATACCAGTTTGAACTTGCGTTACAAGACCGGAAGGAGTTTGACTTACGACGATAAAGATGTAGTGGCGGCCGAGAATCCGAAGAATTTCCATTTACCGAGTATCACGATGAGCAGTTCTTTTATTTTTGCCAAAACAGATTTGTTTTTCGCTTATCCCAATAACTTCAATTATTATGTGAACTATTTTAGAAATACTTACCAGCACGGAGGAGTTTCTTTAGAAGAAATGATTATTCCTTTTGTAGTCCTGCAACCGCGTTAATGATGATAGAATTTCAATACAGTTTAGAAGAGTTACCACAAGTAGCTTCTGAAATCATTCAAAAAACAGCCAGTAAAACGCTCTTGTTCTATGGAGAAATAGGCGTAGGAAAAACCACGTTAATCAAAGAATTGGTAAAACAATTGGGCTCGGAAGATGTGGTTTCCAGCCCAACTTTTTCTTTGGTCAATGAATATGCGACAAAAACAGATTCACTCTTCCATTTCGATTTATACAGAATTGAAGACGAAATGGAAGTGATGGATATCGGTTTCGAAGAATACCTCGATTACGATACCTGGATTTTTATCGAATGGCCGGAAAAGATTCCTAACCTTTTACCTGAAGATGCTCAGAAAATTTATCTCAAAAGAAATAAATCGGGGAAGAATTCTATTAAATTTTAAAATTGTTGTGAAGAAGTGAAGAAGTGAACAAGTGAAGAGGTGAACAAGTGAAGAGGTGAAGAAGTGAAGAAGTGAACAAGTGAAGAAGTGAACAAGTGAACAAGTGAACAAGTGAACAAGTGAAGAAGTGAACAAGTGAACAAGTGAAGAAGTGAAGAAGTGAAGAAGTGAAGAGGTGAAGAAGTGAAGAGGTGAACAAGTGAACAAGTGAAGAAGATAATAAGGTTTTTAGAGAGCGATACTGGATTAGTTATGAAGGTTATAAAGTTTGAATAACGGATAATTCAAGTTTCTTTAAAAGATTTCATCTCTTAAATATCACTGCGTATTATAGCGCACTTTCAGCGCTTTAGATTGGGTTTTGAATTTATGGATGAACGCTGCCCATCCCTTTGTTATGGTGCTCTTTCAGAGCTTATTGACTTTTAAATATAATAAATGTAGACTTAATTAAAACCTTAATAGACTTAATGTTTTAAAACTGCGTAAAAGTTTAATAATCGAGAAAAGTCCCTCATCATTTCACCATGTTCATCCGTGAACTCCGTGTAAAACTCTGTGCACTATGCAGTTAAATAAGACATCTTATCTGAACAAAATTTAGTTTTTAATTCTACTTATTTCGGAGAAATCTTATATAATCTCCCTGCATCAGTTACCGCATATAAATTTCCATCTTTCCCCTGAGTTAAATCTCTGAATCGTTGCTTTTCTTTTTCAAGTAATCGTTCTTCTCCAACTACTTTATCATCTTCGAGCTTCACTCTTGCGATATGATTGCCGTTCAGCCCTCCTAAAAACAAATTATTTTCCCATTCCGGGATATTGTCTCCCGCATAAAAACTGATTCCGCTGGGCGATAAAACCGGATCCCAATAATATACCGGTTGTTCCATTCCTTCTTTTTGGGTGATTCCTTCTCCGATAATTTCTCCTGAATACTCTATTCCATATCCGATAACCGGCCAACCATAGTTCTTTCCAGGTTTAATCAAATTCAGTTCATCCCCTCCTCTGGGACCAAATTCAGCTTCCCACAATTCTCCGGTTTCAGGATGAAAAGCCAAACCTTGAACATTTCGATGTCCATAAGACCAAATTTCCGGTAAAGCGTCTTTCTCCCCTTCAAAAGGATTTCCCTTGACCGGTTCTCCCTCGGTGGTGATATATAAAATTTTTCCCAAAGCTGAATTGAGCTCTTGCGCTTGTGGACGTGTTACTTTATCTGAACGTTCTCCAGTACTTACAAAGAGATTTCCTTTTTCATCCATCACCACTCTTCCGCCGTAATGCAACTTTCCGTCATAAACCGGAATAGCTCGATAAATCACTTCAACCTTTTCAAAGGTGTTTTTCTCTTCATTCAATTTTCCTTTCGCCACAGCAGTGAGGTTTCCTTTATCCGAAGGTTCTGAAAAACACCAGTAAACCATTTGATTATTTTCGAAATCATTATCTAAAGTCAAGCCCAATAATCCCCCCTGTCCTCGAGAATCTACTTCGGGGATTCCTGTGATTGGTTTGCTCAATTCACCATCCTCCGAAGCGATAACCATATTGCCTTCATTTTGAGTAATCAAAAATCGGTTATCATCCAACGCCACAATTCCCCAAGGTGATTTTAAGGAGGAAGTCAACACCTCAACTTGATAAGGCGTTTCAGTCACCATTCCCGGAGCGCGGGTTTGATTTTTAAAAGCCGGTTGAAAATCGGCTTCAGGTTCTCGCGTTTCAACCGGTGGCAAAGAGTCTTTTTGCTTAGATTGAAACTGACTTTCTATTTTTAGTGATTGATGCTGCGCGGAAGATCGATCAGAATCTTTCTTTTCTTTACAAGAGGCCGACAGCAATAAAAGACTCGAAAATAAAAGAATATAAATTCTATACATGGTGATATGATTTAATAAAGTGAATGTAAATCCCATAAAAACTGCGTTTAATAAGTGAATTTAAGTTTTTTATTGCTGAAAAACAAATCCATAAACTTATCTTCCTTCTCGAGATGGTTTCTATTCGGCAGATGATAAAAGAAAAAAGGTCTCCTTTCAAACAAAATAAGAAAATCAAAAAGTTTACTATATATTGTAATCCTTCAACACAAATCTTTAATTTTGAGGATATGGACTTCATAAAAATCAGACAATACTTACACCAACATCCTGAAACTTCGGATAACGAAAAGGAAACTGCAATATTCATCAACCAAAAACTAAAACAAATCGGAATCGAGAAGATCGAAAACAATTTTTTTGAAGCGGGAATTTTAGCTAAAATCGATAGCGGAAAACCGGGGAAAACTATTCTTTTTAGAGCGGAGTTAGATGCTTTACCTATTCAAGAAATAAACGAGGATTTGCCTTATAAATCAACAGTAGATGGCGTTTCGCATAAATGTGGACACGATGGTCATATGACTATCTTATTGGGATTGGCGGAGCGGTTGATCAACGATAAACCCAAAGAAGGAAAAATTTTGCTGTTGTTCCAACCTTCGGAAGAAAACGGAAGAGGAGCTGAAGGAATTATCGCTTCCAAAATATTAGAAAATTATTCCATCGATTTTGTCTTCGCCTTGCACAATATTCCCGGGTATCCTTTGGGAAGTGTAATCTGTAAGCCCGGAAGTTTTACGCCTTCGGTAGAAAGCCTGGATATCAAAATGATCGGAAAAACCAGTCACGCCGGAATGCCTGAAAAAGGAGTAAATCCATCCGAAGCGATTGCGGGATTAATCCGTTTTTATAATGATCTCCATCAACCTGATGTAGAGAAAGAAGATTACTTTTTATCTTCTCCGGTTCAAATCAGAATGGGCGAACCGGCATACGGTACTGCTGCCGGAGATGGTTTAATCAGTTATACTTTTAGATCTTTTGATTATAAGTTTTTCAAAAAACAAAAAGA
>DATGSA010000379.1:0-6763 GCA_035303085.1 Flavobacteriaceae bacterium | reverse complement strand
AAGTCTAAACAAATGGTGTATCTCTTTGGCTGGTTTTTGGTGATGTTATGGACAGTGCGTTTTATCATCGAATTTGTCAAGGAACCTCAAGTTGAAGAACGAGCAACTTGGATTTTAAATACCGGTCAACTACTGAGTATTCCATTTATCATATTAGGATTTTACTTTATATTTACAGCGAAAAACAGACCTGAACCTGTTGCGCAATAAATTTTGAATGTCATGAAAAAAATATTGGTTTTTCTTTTGTTAGTCGGTGTACTTGCCTCTTGTAAAGAAGAAGGTTCAAAACATCAATCTATTGAAACAGAGGCAATAAAGTTTACAAAAAATGGAGAGCTTACTTTTTTTGATAAGGATGGGGAACCGCTGAAAACCATAGATATAGAAACCGCTATTTCCGAATATGAACAGCAAACCGGATTGATGTATCGACACGACATGGAAGAAAATCAAGGCATGCTTTTTATATATGATGATGAACGCCCTCGCCCTTATTTCTACATGAAAAACACTTATATCGGATTGGATTTGATTTATATTTCTGCCGATAAGAAAATTGTCGATATCAATAGGGATGCTAAACCTTTAGATGAAACTACGTTGCATTCCGAGGCACCGGCAAAATATGTTTTAGAGATCTCTGCCGGAATGGCTGATAAATGGGATTTGGAAATCGGAGACAAATTGTCTTTTGATCTGGATTAATAATTCATCAGAGAAAATCATTGTTCTTCTCTTTGTAATTCAAAAGTATGACCTTGTTGGGTCAACTTTAAATTATTCTCTTCAGGATTAAATTCAATGTACAATCCGGCGGGTTTAAATTCAAATTCATGTCCGGATTTCTGTGTTAATCTGAAAGAAGGTTGCCCGGTAGCTTGGCCGAATAAAAGATTGTCAACGGTAAATACTTCAAGCTTTAAAGGGAAAGTTGGACTTGAATAAGTACCGATATATTCTTGCGCATCCTTAACTTTTTTGATGACCGGAAGTTGATAATCGTAGCCAAAGTAAATATCTAAAACTCCTAAAAACACTTCGTTGATGTCCATTTTTGAAGCGTTTAATAGCAGCGTAACAGCAGTTTTTTCTTCCGGAAAATAAACTGCTAAAGATTGAAAACCATCTATTCCACCGGTATGACCATAGACGGTTTTATCTCGATAAGGGAGTTGTAACAATCCCAAACCATAATTTCCTCTGATTTTTGTCATTTCTTGTAGAGAGGAGTCTTTTACTATTTCCCCTGCAAATAAAGCGTGATAAAAACCGGAGACTTCAGAAGCTTCGGCTGAAATAGCACCCGCACCCAAAGGAATACTGAGATTGGTCTCCGGACTTAATTCCCAGATTTTTTCAGGATAATAAGAAAAAGCTTCATCATCTCTTGAATGAATTTTTTCACCATACTTGCTGCGCTTTAATTGAAGTGGATCAAATATTCGCTTTTTAAGAATTTCTCCAAAGTCTTTATCTTCTATATCCTCCGCGATAAAGGTCAGTAAAACATAATTGGTGTTGGAATATTGCGATTTTGTTCCCGGTTCAAAAGAACTTCCATTTTCTATAAATACATCGAGAAGTTCTTGTCTGGTTTTGGATTCTTTTGACCAATTTAAATAATCAGGATGATCTGTGAAATTAACTAATCCACTCTGGTGCGATAATAATTGTTCTATGTTAATATCAGAGGCAGTCGGGATTTTGGGAAAATATTCCTCCAACTTGGTATCGAGTTGTAATTTGTTTTCTTCAATTAATTGCATTATTACAGCAGAAGTATAAGTTTTTGTGACAGAACCTATTCTGTAAAGTGTATGGCTGGTAGCAAAGATTCGCGATTCTACATCTCTATAACCAAATGCCTTGCGATACACATCAGAACCATTTTGATATATGGAAACATTTCCCATGATTTGATTTTTATCGCTTAGATAGGTGATCAAGCTATCCAATTTTGCCTGATTAAAATTTTGGGCGATAGTTGAAAAAGAAATAAAAAATATAAATAAGGGCAGTATTCTTTTCATAATAAATCAGGTGAAAAATCTTTGTCAAAGATAATAAAATAAACTTCTTGTAAATTTACAAACTTTAAACAGGCATCAGGTCAATAATCATTTTTAAAATACTATTTTTGCAATTAAAATTTTAGAACCATCCCGATAAGTTAAAACATGGAAAAAGCAGCCTTAATCTCTGTATTCGATAAAGAAGGAATTGCAGATATCGCAAAGAAATTACACGAACTCAATTATAAAATCTACTCTACCGGCGGAACACAAAAATTTATTGAAGAATTAGATTTGCCGGTGATTCCTGTAGAATCGGTTACCGATTACCCTTCGATATTAGGCGGAAGAGTTAAAACTTTACACCCCAAGATTTTTGGGGGAATTTTAAATCGTCGTAATAACCAAAGCGATCAGAAAGAGGTTAAGAATTATGAAATCCCAAACTTGGATGTGGTTATTGTAGATTTGTATCCGTTTGAAAAGACCGTAGCTTCAGGAGCCGAAGAGCAAGAGGTTATTGAAAAAATAGATATTGGTGGAATTTCATTAATTCGCGCAGCAGCTAAAAATTATAAAGATGTGCTCTGTGTTTCCTCGCAAAAAGATTATCCTGAATTTTTGGAATTGTTATCCGAAGCAAGAGGTGATTTTACTTTAACCGATAAAAAACGTTTTGCAGCGAAAGCTTTCAACATTTCCTCGCATTACGATTCAGCGATTTTTAATTATTTAAATACCGAAGAAGAAACTTTTAAACTTAGTTTAAATCACCGTAAAACTTTGCGCTATGGAGAAAATCCGCATCAAAAAGGAGCGTTTTATGGAGATTTTGAAGAAGCCTTCACCCAACTTCACGGGAAAGCACTTTCTTATAATAACTTATTAGATGTCGACGCGGCTGTCAATTTGATGAATGAATTTCAAGGGGAAGCACCAACTTTCGCTATTTTAAAACACAACAATGCTTGTGGTTTGGCTCAGCGAGAAACTTTGGCTGAAGCTTATCGAGATGCTTTAGCCGGAGATCCGACTTCGGCTTTCGGAGGGGTTTTAATAGCCAACATGGAAATTGATCAGGAAACTGCAACGGCGATAGATAAATTATTTTGCGAAGTGGTGATAGCGCCATCTTTTGAGGAATCAGCTTTGGAGACCTTGAAATCCAAAAAGAATAGAATCATGCTGGAGCAAAAACCTGTTGAATTTAATAAAGAAGTTATTCGCACTTGTTTAAATGGAGTTTTAGTACAGGAAAGAGACACGAAAACTGATCAAGTTGAAGATTTGAAAACCGTGACCACTGAAAAAGCGACAAACGCTCAAATTGAAGATTTGCTTTTCGCTTCTAAAATATCTAAACACACCAAGTCTAATACCATCGTACTGGCCAAAAACAAACAACTTTGCGCAAGTGGAACGGGACAGACTTCTCGAGTAGATGCTTTAGAACAAGCCATAGAAAAAGCGGAAAGATTTGATTTTGATCTGAAAGGAGCTGTCATGGCAAGTGATGCTTTTTTCCCTTTTCCTGACTGTGTGGAAATCGCAGATAAAGTTGGCGTAAAAGCAGTATTACAACCCGGAGGTTCTAAAAAGGATAATTTGAGTATAGAATATTGCAATGAAAATAATATGGCGATGGTATTCACAGGAAGTAGACATTTTAAACATTAACTTGTCTGCGGTAAATTTTAATTTTAGCTAAAAGCTTTTAGATGACTTATGGGATTTTTTGATTTTTTAACCGAACATATTGCAATTGATCTGGGAACTGCTAACACATTAGTGGTTCATAAAGATAAAGTAGTAGTGGATAGTCCGTCTATTGTTGCCCGAGATCGTATAACCGGCAAAATAATTGCTGCCGGAAAAGAAGCGGCTTTGATGCAAGGAAAAACACACAAGGATATTGAAACGATTCGTCCGTTAAAAGACGGGGTGATTGCAGATTTTGAAGCAAGTGAGCAAATGTTGACCATGTTTATCAAAGAAATCCCAGCATTAAAACGAAAATTATTCACCCCTTCTTTATTAATGGTGATTTGTATTCCTTCCGGAATTACAGAGGTCGAAATGAGAGCGGTTAAAGAAAGTGCAGAACGAGTTAATGGAAAAGAAGTATATTTAATTCACGAACCGATGGCAGCTGCCATTGGAATCGGTGTAGATATCAAACAGCCTAAAGGAAATATGATTGTCGATATCGGTGGAGGAACAACTGAAATTGCTGTACTTGCTCTGGGTGGAATTGTCTGTGATAAATCTGTAAAAGTTGCCGGAGATCAATTTACTGCCGATATTGTCTATTATATGAGAACTCAGCACAACTTATACGTTGGAGAAAGAACTGCTGAGAAAATTAAAATTCAAATTGGTGCAGCAACCGAAGATTTAGAAACCCCACCGGAAAACATGCCGGTTCAGGGAAGGGATTTATTGACCGGAAAACCCAAACAAGTTGAAATATCCTATAGAGAAATTGCCAAGGCACTGGATAAATCAATTATGAGAATTGAAGATGCTGTCTTGGAAACACTTTCTGAAACCCCTCCTGAATTAGCGGCGGATATTTACAACACCGGAATTTATTTGGCCGGAGGTGGTTCTATGTTAAAAGGCTTGGACAAAAGGTTATCTCAGAAAACCGATCTTCCCGTTTTTATTGCTGAAGATCCATTGAGAGCCGTGGTGCGTGGAACGGGAATTTGTCTGAAAAATATTGAGGCCTATAAGAGCGTTTTGAGAAAATAGAAATGGTTGAGCAATGTCAAATATTATAGACTTTTTTATTCGGTATAAAAACACCCTGCTCTTTCTTATTTTATTCTTGTTTTCTCTAATCTTAACCGTACAAGCACATTCTTACCAAAAAAGTAAATTTATCAGTTCTGCCAATTTTGTAACAGGAGGTATTTATAATATCTCCAATAACATTGAAAAATACTTCGGATTAAGAGAAACCAATCAAAGATTAATCGATGAAAACAAAGACCTTCGACAAAGGTTACTTAATTTTTATATTAAAACCGATGACTTTGTTTTTCCAGACACGACGGGATTTGCTGCAGATTATTCGGTTTATAATGCCAATGTGATTTCCAATCAATACATAAACTTAGATAATTATATTCTGATCGACAGAGGCGCCAAGGATAATATTGGAGAAGACCAAGGCGTGATTACCAGTAAAGGAATTGTCGGAGTTATAGAAAAAACGACTAAAAATTACGCAAGAGTAATTTCTATTCTGAACTCGCAGCTTGCTATAAATGCACAATTAAAAAACTCGGATCACTTTGGAACACTTACTTGGAAAGGAGGAGATCCAAATGAAGTAAAGTTTTATGATGTGCCGAGTCTCGCTGAAGTAAATAAAGGAGATACAATAATAACCAATGGACGTTCCTTTATATTTCCTAAAGGGATCCCCATAGGAACGGTGAAGGATTATAAACTTGATGCAGGAGAAGATTTTTATATTATCGATGTCAAATTGTTTAATGACATGACCAATATTGGAAATGTATATATCATTGAAAATAACGATAAGCCCGAAATAGAAAAATTAAACCATGACGAATGATTTTTTTATTTATACCGGTAGATTCATTTTTTTGGTGTTATTACAAGTAGTGCTATTAAATCACATTAATTTTTTGGGTTATATCAATCCCTATTTTTATATCTTGTTTATCTTGATTTTGCCGGTAAGTTTACCGAGTTGGCAAGTGATAATCTTGGGCTTTTTATTGGGCTTGTCAATTGATTTATTTGGCGATAGCGGAGGAATGCATGCCGCCGCTTGTTTAGTGATAGCTTATTTCCGACCTAAGCTTCTGCGGGCTTCATACGGAATAAGTTATGATTATCAAACAGTTAAATTTCACGATACTTCTATGAAAGAACGTGTTGTATTTGTAATTTCTATGACGCTCATCCACCATTTAGTGCTGTTTTCCTTGGTCTTTTTTAACTTTTCTCACCTAACATTAATATTGAAAAACACGTTGTATTCAAGTATATTTACTATTTTCTTGATTATGATTACAGCATCACTTTTTCAAAGGGTAAAACGATAAATGCGAAAACTTCTTTTGCTTTTCTTAATTATGGTAGTCGGGCTGATATTTATTAGTCGACTATTGTATTTACAAGTGTTCAACACTTCTTTTGGGCTTATTTCAGAAAGAAATGCGGTTAAAACAGAATATATTTATCCTTTACGCGGAAATATATATGATCGAAATGGCAAATTGATGGTTTCTAACCAACCGATTTATGATGTAATGGTTATCCCCAGAGAAGTGAAGGAATTTGATACACTTGAATTTGCCGGATTATTACAAATTACCCCCGAGCGTTTGAGAGAACAATTGGATAAAGCTAAAATATATTCACCGCGATTAGCCTCCGTGGTTGTACCGCAAGTTTCAAAAAATGATTACGCCTACATTCAGGAGAAAATGCGAAAGTTTCCGGGATTCTATATTCAAAAAAGAGCTTTGCGAGATTATAGGATGAAAAGTGCAGCTAATGTTTTGGGATATATTTCTGAAGCAAATCCTGCTGATATCAAAAACAATTCTTATTATGAACCCGGAGACCTTATAGGTCGAAGTGGAATAGAAAAGCAATATGAAGAGCTGTTAAGAGGTCAAAAAGGAGTGCGATACCTTCAAAAAGATCGTTTTAATAAAGACATCGGCCCCTATAAAAATGGCATGTTTGACACGTTGCCTGTAAAA
>DATGSA010000378.1:0-4278 GCA_035303085.1 Flavobacteriaceae bacterium | reverse complement strand
ATTTGGTTATTAATCGATCCCTCGAAAGCATTTTTCGTGTTTACCGCCGTACTGATTATCGCCTGTCCTTGCGCAATTGCTTTGGCCGGACCATTTACTCTGGGAAATAGTTTGCGGATTTTTGGCCGGAACAACTTGTATCTTAAAGAAGCTTCGGTGATTGAAAAAATGGCGCAAATCGATACCGTTGTTTTTGATAAAACCGGAACGCTAACCACAAGCGACAAGAATATTGTGCATTATGAAGGAATCGGACTCAGTCAAGAGGAGGAAAACTTATTGACCGGAACACTGAGAGCTTCCAATCACCCGCTTAGTCGAGCGTTATATAAAATCTTACACAAAAACGATATCCGGTTTTTGGATGATTTTGAAGAGAAAGTCGGAAAAGGAATGGCGGCTTCCTATCAGGATAAATCCATTAAAGTTGGATCCTTCAATTTTGTAAATTCCGACGAGAAAAATCAGCAGCCAGTAGTTGCTACGCAAGATGAATTTCAAAATAAAACCACCGTACATATCAGCGTCGATGAAGAGTATAAAGGCTGCTATGTATTCAACAGCGAGTATCGACAAGGCTTGTCTGCTGTTTTTAATGCGTTATCGGAAAATAAAAAACTAATTGTGCTTTCAGGGGATAACGAAGGCGAGCGAAAATTCTTGGAGGAGATTCTGCCAAGAGATACAACGATGTATTTCAACCAGAAACCCAACGATAAGTTAGCTTTTATCAAAGACCTACAAAATCAAGGAAAAAATGTGATGATGGTAGGCGACGGTTTAAACGATGCGGGAGCACTTAAACAAAGCGACGTAGGAATTGTGGTTTCCGAAAACACCAACGTGTTCACCCCGGCGTGTGATGGTATTTTAGATGCGAAGGAATTTCATAGAATTCCCAACTACATGACTTTTTCCAAACAAGCGATTAGCACGATTAAGTGGGCGTTTATTTTCTCCTTATTCTACAATGTGATTGGAACCGGATTTGCAGTCACCGGCCATTTGCAACCGGTAGTTGCGGCGATTCTTATGCCGTTAAGTTCGATAAGTATTGTGGTGTTTACTACTTTGGCGACGCAATTTAAGAGTAAAAAGATATTAGATTGATGATTTGGGATTGGGGATTGGGGATTGGAGATTTGGGATTGGAGATTGGAGATTTTTTTGTATGTGGTATAAAAAGGGGTCATCAGCTTGTGATTTGACGGAAACATCTCTCGCCCGAATGGGCGACATTTGATTAACCATAGGCGCAAGCCTGTGGTTGTTTGCTCCCTAAGCTATCTGCCCAGAAGGGCAGCACTTTTGACCGATGATTTGATGTGAAGATTATATGTAGCTCATAGTTTTAATTTTAGTGCCACCCTTCGGGCCGATGTATTTTTAGATTTTTTTCCGCAGGATGAATCCTGCGGTTAATCACATTTTGTCCTGGTGGACAAGTCATTCTGAAACCACAAGTTATTTCAACTATAGTGTTCTGCCAGTTTTTTGACAAAAAGCATCCGTTTTGCGGATGAACTAAAAAGGGTTAACTATAAAGGGCACAGAGAAACATCTATTTAAGCGCATCAAGCTATTAGTCCCGTGGTTAAATCTAAGAGGAGTTCAAAGTGAAATGTTAATTTTTAATTATCCTTTTTTGAACCGGGGTATTTTTATCGGAGTTGATGACGACAAAATAAACTCCTTTTGACAGGCCATCCAGTGCGAAAGAAAATTGATTTTTGGTAACTTGATAAGTTTGTAAATTACGTCCGTTGATATCTAAAAGGTTGAGTTGTTCGTCTCCCGATAATCCTTCTATGGTGACTTGATTTTTGGTTGGGTTGGGGAAAACTTTAAATTCCGGAGTGTCGACCATATTTGTGCTCAAGATGCAATTTCCTTCAGTAAGATCCTGAAAAGACCAGTTTAAAGTATCGCTAAGATAATTCAACTCCTCAACCACCTCCGGACTATATTCAAGATCTGCAAGGAAAAACATATCGGTTCCTGTCTGTGGGTTATCGCTCCATCCTTTAAGCGACAAACTAAAATTCTTACAGTCCATTCCGCTATTCCAGAAAATACCATTCGCCTGTGCATCAGAAGCGAATACCCAATCTTCCAAAGACTGGTTAAAACTTCCGGCCCCGAAAAAAGTAAAATGAAATTCCATTACATTACTAACATCCCAATCATTTAAAGGTTGATTAAATGCAGAAGCTCCATTGAATAAGGACATCATGTTATCTACATTACTGACATCCCAATTATCAAGGGGTTGATTAAATGACTTCGCATCCCCAAACATTGCTTGCATATTAGTGATGTTACTAACATCCCAATCGTTAAGCGGTTGATTAAAAAATTCGGCTCCTGCAAATATACCGGACATTTCAGTCACATTACTGACATCCCAATCGCCTATGGGTTGATTAAACTTGAATGCTCCAGAAAACATTCCGGTCATATTCGTCACATTACTGACATCCCAATTGCCAATCGGTTGGTCAAAACCCCACGGGTCCGAGTCAGTTTCTTCCGTTACATTAAATCCTTTATTTTGAGCCGCCGGTCTTGCTAAAAAGTCATCTTCTATAAACATTCCACTCATATCGGTAACGCTGCTCACATCCCAATTCCCGATGGGCTGATTAAACGCATTAGCAATAGCGAACATATTGGACATATCTTCCACATTACTCACGTCCCAATCAGTTATATCCTCATTAAAAAATTCCGCAAAATGAAACGTGTCTGCCATATCGGTAACATTACTGACATCCCACTCATTCATTCGATTGATAGTTTCCAAATCAGCATTCGCAAAAGCCCCTTTCATACTCGTTACTTGACTTAGATCAGGAATATCTTCCGCGTTTATCTCCGAAAACCATACGCCGTTATAAGCATTTTCAAAGGAGCTCCACACGACATCTCCCCATTGTAAAACGTCCCGAATTTTATAATAAGCTTGATCGCTGCTACCACCCAACTCGATACGGTGAAAGGGATTTTCTCCGGTGGGCGTCATTTCCACTTTATAAATCCCGGGGTTTGGAAAAACAATTGTTATTTCCCCATCACCCGAACCCGAACCGGTATTGTCCGGATCATCCAATTCCTCCCAACTATAATCATACATCCCTTCGGCCGGAATGGTAATCTGATCGGGATTGTCTGAAAACATAGGATTGGTCATCCAAACCGTGACATAAGGATCCTGACCAAACGCGAAGAGAAAAGTTCCGAAAAGCATTACAAATGATAAAATGATTTTAAGGGAAAAGAGGTTTTGTAGCGATTTCATAATGTATTGGGCATTCATTTACAGCAATATAAGAATAATTTGTCTTTTTCTGAAATTATTGTTAACAGTAAAGTCACTTTTGGACGATTTTCAATACTCGATAATTCACTGTTTTTAGTATTTCCAACTTGAATTTTTATGATATAATCGATAATCGAGTCTCTTTTAAAGCTCAATTTATCTTCGGTAAATCCAGACCAGTTCAAACCTGATAAATATTCGAATCACTGAATCATTCCTTCCTTGAATCTTTGACTCATTAAATCCTTCACTTCTTCACCACTTTCAAATTCTCCACATTTCCCGTTTGATCTCGCACGCGTAGAAAGTACAACCCATTATCAACACCGGAAAGATCTATTTGTTTATCAATTAATTTTCCTTGCTTTACGATTCTACCTTGCAGATCATAGAGTTGATAACTTTCTAAATTGGTTTTACTTTGCAGATTCAGTACTCCCGTTGTAGGGTTGGGATAGATTTTTACGGTTTGTAGGTTTTGGTTTTTTACGCCCATTTCTTCGCCAGTGTGGTATTTGGCGATAAAAAAATCGCTGTCCACGGCGTTGTTGTGGATATGCAGATCGGTGTCGTAAAACAGATCACTGCCAAAATAACCGCCAACCACCAAATCTCCATTGTAATCCATGGCCATGGCCATTATGGCGTCTTGAGAAGGAGTAGTTACATTACCGTCGATGACCTCTTGGGCTTCTCCGGTTTGGGCATCAAACCGCATAATCTGTATATCGGGAATCAAACCTTGATTGACCGGACTGGTTATCTCAACATCGTTCCATGTATTATGTAACATCCCCAAGCCGAGATAGACATCGTCACCATTGATGACAATGCTTTGTCCATTAAACGGAGAATAACGTATAGCATTAGTACCCCAAATTAAGTTACCGTCTGAATCCAGTTTAATTAAAAATGGGTTTTGAATAGTAAAGTTATCTCCCATTTCAAAAACATACCCG
>DATGSA010000377.1:0-20868 GCA_035303085.1 Flavobacteriaceae bacterium | reverse complement strand
CTTCTTCAAAAGCGGATCATCTGTTAAGGAAAGTCTTTTTATGAAAAATGTGTTAGGAGATGATCAGTTGAGTGATGTAATGCGAACCACGGTCCGCATCGTGATTTTCTCGTTAAGTGTTGAGGCGATTGGTGCAATTTTTATATATAACTCTGTCCAACATTTGACTCTTGAAAATCCAATATTCTTCTCCATTTTTCATGCGATTTCAGCCTATTGTAATGGTGGATTTTCCATTGTAAAAGGAGGACTTCAAGCTCCGGGTTTACAGTACAATTATTATTTACAATGGATTATTATGATCCTGATTATTTTTGGAGGATTGGGATATTTTATCTCGTTCAATTTTCTGCGTTATATCAAACGGTTTTTTATCAATCTATTTCAGAAAAGAAAAAAAAGAGCTATTGTTCGTGTCATTACTTTAAACACTAAAATCGTTGCTTATACCACGGCAATTTTACTGGTTGGCGGAGCTTTTGCATTTTTTATATTGGAATACAACACGGTTCTTGATGCGCATCAGAGTATTTTCGGCAAATGGACGACGGCTTCGTTTATGTCGGTCACCGCCAGAACAACAGGGTTTAGCACGGTTAACTATGATGCGATAACCTTGCCCGGAATAATGATCGTGATTTTACTGATGTGGATTGGTGCTTCTCCTGCTTCTACAGGTGGAGGAATTAAAACTTCAACTTTTGCCTTGGGCATTTTAAATATTTTTTCCATTTCTAAAAACAAAAGATATATCGAAATCGGCACCAGAAGTGTAGCCCCTCAGGCGGTAAAAAGAGCTTTTGCCATTATGATGATTTCATTGATGGCTATAGGGACAGGTATATTTTTAGTGCTTACTTTTGATCCACAGTTTACTATAAAAGAGGTAGTGTTTGAAGTTTTTTCTGCTTTTGGTACAGTCGGACTCAGTATGGGGATTACGGATGATCTTTCTAAAGCCAGTGAATATGTGTTGATTTGTTTAATGTTTTTAGGAAGAATAGGATTGATCAACTTGATGTCGGGAATTTTAAGAAGATTGCGAACAGATGCGTATCAATATCCCGAAGAGAATATTTTAATAAATTAATGTTTTTTCAAAGTTGAAGAAGGCGTAAATTCATTAACTTTTATAGGGTTTTAAAAATCGAATCCTTTTAATTTAAAAAAGTAAAATCAATATGAAAATTATAATTTTTGGTTTAGGAAACTTCGGTTCGTCTTTGTCGGTTCATTTAGCTGACTCTGGCAATGAAGTGGTAGTGGCAGATAAAAACCCAGAAAAAATAAATCTCATCAAAGATAAAGTTTCTCACGCAGTGGTGATGGATTCTACCAATGAGAATGCTTATCGCGCTTTACCGGTCAAGAATACCGATATTGCCATTATCTCGATTAGCGCGGATGAAGGAGCCGCTATTATGACCACAGCGATTGTTAAACACACTATCGATTGCAAGATTTTTGCAAGATCCTCTTCATCAATACAAGACCGAATTTTTGAGGCAATGGGGGTAGATCAAATCATTCATCCCGAACAGGAATATGCTGAACAATTGACCAAAAAAATCAACTTGAAAGGAAGTATCGATAATTTTGAAATTGAAGGTGATTATTTAGTTTCCGAAATCGAAGTGGGAAAAGATTTGGTTGGAAAAACCATCATCGAATCAAAACTGAGGGAAAAATATCACCTAAACGTGATCACTATTATTCGAAAAAAGCAGTATTCAAACCTTATCGGCAGACGTGCTGATAAACAAGAAGTGCTTGGAATGGTCAAACCCGATACAGTTTTTAAAGCAGGAGATATTTTGGTGGTTTTCGGAAAAACCAGCAGTATTGATAAATATCTTAAACTCACCGTGAAAGAATCGAATTGATGAAAAAACTTCTAAATCATCAGAAAAGTGATGATGGTAAAGGTGAGCAGACTAAATAAAAACAACCAGAAATTAACTCCCAAAATTAGCAAGCTTTTTAAGCGCGATATAAATTTACTTTCTTTATAAATTCTTCTATGGCATCTGAAGAAATAAAATACGGCATACACAGAGCCAATTAAATAAATTATAGTAGCTATTTTATTTGTCACATTCGGAAGAATGAAAAACAAACTTTGAGCTGTTGAAAGCAAGCGATCAAAAAGCATTATTAAGGAAGTCAACAACAGCAAAAAAGAGAAGTAATAAAGAGTAAAAACACCATGATCGTAGTATTTCCATCTTCTTTTTCCGTGGAAAATCCAAAGAATAAAGGCAAATATAGGTAAGTATAAAATCAAAACCCGCGGGAAATTGCTCTTGAAAGAAGTGGCGAATCTCTCTCGAAATTCATCATCTGAAATCATTCCTCTTTCATCCAATTCGAGATCTTTTCGATACAACAGTTTAATTATCCAATTCATTCTATTTTCTTTCGGAAGTGATCGATGAATCGAATCAAATTCTCTGATGTTTTCTGCTTTTGAGTAATAAGGGTTATCTCCGAAACTGAACATCCTACTGTCGGGAAAATCAAACTCTTTCGATTCTTTTGAAGTCGAATCAAGATTTTCCGATTGATCGATGTATTGGTCATTAGACACATATACTGAATCAGGAAGAACCCTTTTTGTCAAAGCATTTTGATCAGAATACGAAGAGTCCTCTGATTCGGGGGTAATGGAAAATTGAGAGTGATAACCCTGTTCTTTTTCGATTAAACTCTCTTTATTCCTGTCAAAATAAAACAAAATTGAGGGTAAAAAGAAAGTGAACAAACTGATGAAAAAATACAGTTTTATAGGATTTACAAAACTTTTTCTTTTACCAGCAAGATATTGGTTTACAATAGATCCTGGTTTTAAAAATAAAGTCGTAATAGTTTTCCAAAAGTTGCTGTCATAATTGACTAAATCTTTAAGAAAAGTGGTAAACAAAAAATAAAATGAAGGTCTGTTGATTACATTTTCTTGTCCACAATGCGGACAAAATCTTTCTTCAACATAAGCTCCACAGTTTAAACAGTTCCTTTCTGTACGAAGTTTACGATTAGACATCGCTTAAGTTTTCCTGCACTACCAATATTTAGTAGAGAGATAATCTATTATAAAGTTACTAATATTTAACATAACCACCTTCAATTCTTTTTTATAGGGAGAAAATATTTATTTTTCACGTTCAACAGGAGCCTCCTGAAGAGTGAAAATTGTTGTAAATTAACGGTTTATTTGAGCACATAATAATCATAGAAATCTCCTATCCATGAAATATTTCCATCATTTTATACTTGGAATTTTTTTAATTTTCTTTCAACACAGCTTTTCTCAAGTTCAAGTTTTATCCCAAACTGAGCAAACCCAACACCAAACCAAACCCCGCATAATTATTTTGGCTACTGGCGGTACAATTGCAGGGTCAGGAGAATCAGAGACTAGCGCGGCATATAAAGCAGGAGAGGTTCCTATAGAAGCTCTTTTGGATGCTGTCCCGGAAATTCATAATCAAGCAAAAATAAAAGGGGAGCAGATTACCAATATCGGAAGTCAAGATATGGATATAAAAACCTGGCTTACGCTCAGCAATCGCATCAATGAGATTTTTGAAGCAGACGAGGCAGATGGCGTTGTAATTACTCACGGCACAGATACGATGGAAGAAACCGCTTATTTTTTGAGTTTAACGGTAGAATCTAATAAGCCTGTGGTTCTTGTTGGTGCTATGCGCGCAGCTACCGCAATGAGTCAAGATGGCAACAGAAACTTATTGGATGCGGTAACGGTAGCTTCCGATCGGAAGAGTGAAGATATCGGGGTGGTAGTAGCGATGAATGAATTTATCTTTGATGCCCGATCGGTAGAAAAAACCAATACGACCAATGTTTCCGCTTTTGCTTCAAGAAATTTTGGCCCTATTGGGGTGGTTTTTGACAATAAAGTCACTTATTATTATCAAAGTCTTCGACAACCTCCAATCAAGTTTAATGTTCGCAATTTAGAAACTTTACCAAAAGTTGATATTATTTATGGTTATGTAGGTCAAGATCCGGATATGATAGAGTTTTCTGTCAATAACGAAACATCGGGAATAGTTTATGCCGGCGTTGGAAATGGAAATTTTAGCATTCCGGTAGAAATGGCTTTAGCAAAAGCGGTAAAATCAGGAGTAACGGTTTGCCGATCTTCAAGAATTGGCCGCGGTCGAGTTACATTGGAAAATGAAGTAGATGATGAAGGTTTGGGTTTTGTCGTTGCCGATGATCTCAATCCGCAAAAAGCAAGAATTCTATTGATGTTGGCATTAACGCATACCGAGGACAAAGCAGAAATTCAGCAAATGTTTTTCAACTATTGATCCGTATAAGCAAAATAGTTTTAAATTCGGTTTATGTTATGGCTTAACCTTCTTATGAGGCAGAAGCTTTAATTTCTCTGGCTCTTAAATCAGTTCTTATTTCCCGGTTTAAAAAATAAGCAGTCACGATGGTTGAAAGCGTATCGGCTATGGGAAAAGATATCCAAACCCCTAATTCCCCAAAATAATTCGGTAAAATAAGTACTAATGGAATAAAGAAAAATCCTTGGCGTGTAAGGGTCAATAAAAGAGCCGGTTTAGCTTTACCAATAGCCTGAAAATATGCAGCTCCTATCAGTTGTAAAGCGATAATTGGTATGGCTGCAAATACCCATCGCATCGCATTAGGTGCTTCTTTTATTACCAAGGCATCTTTGGTAAATACAGCGGCAATATTCGGCGCAAAGAATTGGATCCCCGCAAAAATAATAACTGCCATAATACAGGCATATAATATCGCTTTGTTGATGGTTTTACGTACTCTAAAGGGTTTTTCAGCTCCGTAATTATATCCGGCTATCGGCAAGAAACCTTGGGTAATTCCCAAAATTGGGAAGAGTGCAAAAATCAACATTCGTCCGATAATTCCATAAACCGCTACCGCAGATTCCCCTCCGAGGTTGAATAATATATTGTTCATAATTAAGTAAACAATACTAACCACAGCTTGACGTGAGAGGGTAACTAAGCTTAAGGCACTGATTTCTCGAATAATAGCTTTATCCGGTTTCAGGTATATTAAATTTAAATGAAGTTCTGATCTTCCGGAGGTGAAAAACCAAAGCATATAAATAAAACTAAAGATATACGATAAGGTAGTTGCCCATGCTGCACCGGCCATTCCAAAGTCAAAAACTTTTATCAACAAATAATCTCCAAACAGATTGATTACCGTTGGAACAATCATCGCGACCATTGCATATTTGGGCTTTCCTTCAGCTCGCATGGTATTACTACCCATCATATTCATCGCTAAAATCGGAACGCCGTAGAGAATAATTTGGTAATAAGTTTTAGCAGGGGAGAATATATTTCCTTTTCCTCCAAAGGCGGGGATTAAGGTGTCTACAAACAACAATCCGAAGAATACCATTATGCTGACCAACGAAAGCGTCATCACAATTTCATTCCCAAAAGTACGGCAAGCTTTTTTATTATCATTTCTACCCAAAGCTCTGGAAATAACAGAACCTCCTCCAACTCCAATTGCCATTCCCAAAGCTGAAATAAAAAAGGAAACCGGTAACACCACATTAATGGCGGCAATAGCTGTGGATCCAATCCAATTTCCCACAAATATTGTATCGACAACAATATTCAACGACATCACCAAAATACCGATAGCAGAGGGTAAACTTTGTCTAAAAAGCAAACTACCTATCGGATCGGTACCGAGTTCAGCGGATTTAACTTGTGCCATGCGAAATTTGTTTATTATTCGTTTTTAAAATGCTATAAGCGAAGATTATCCATGATTTTTTGATTCTTTGTTTTATAATTATTTCTTCAGTTAAAAAAATGAACAAGTCTACAATTTCCTAAAAGCATTCACACGACGATTTCTCTTTTGTAAGATAGCCAACCTTGTTAAAAAGAAGAAGAACAACAATTTATTCTTTTTCCACGAAATCCTCAGTGAAATAAGGGTTTTAGTTTTCGCACAAATTATAAAGAGCAATTGGGTTTCTTTTGGTATTTACTTGTTTTTAAGAAATAAATATTCAAGTTTAGATTTGCTCTTTATTCTATCAAAGAAATGAGGCGCGAAAAATCGCGCCTCAAATAATTATTATGCAATAACAAACTTAGTTGTTTAAGGCTTCAGCACCACCTACAATTTCAAGGATTTCATTGGTAATAGAAGCTTGACGGGCCTTGTTATACGACAAGGTAAGTTCATCTTTCATTTCTTCTGCGTTGTCGGTTGCTTTATGCATTGCTGTCATTCGCGCTCCGTGTTCGGCAGCTACTGAATCTCTAAGCGCCTTGAAAAGCTGTGTTTTCAAAGATTTAGGAATTAACTCATTGATAATCTGCTCTCTGCCGGGCTCATAAATATAATCCAACTCACTTTCTTGCTCCTCTTCCACAGTTTCTTTTTGGACAATTGGTAAAAACTGTTCGGTCATCACTTCTTGGGTTGCCGCATTGATAAACCTGTTATAAACGAAAATTATCTTATCGTACTCTTCATTTAAAAAATCATCCATCAGCTCTTCCGCAATTTCTGCAACTTCTTCAAAAGAGAGCTTATCAAAAATTTCAGTGTTGGTGTTCAATATGTTCTGAGTTTTTGCTAAAACATCTGCAGCTTTACTACCAATAGCCAACAGGTCTATTGATTTATCGGCAAATTCTGTTTCCGTCAGCGCTTGAACTGCTTTGACAATGTTGGTATTAAAAGCACCGGCCAAACCACGATTTGAGGAAATAGGAATAATCAATACATTTTGCACTTCTCTTTCTTGTGCAAACTCATTACTTCCTTCTTCACCTGCTGTACTCAAGCTTTGTAATAGTTCGGTTAATTTATTCGAGTAAGGTCTCATCGCCGTTATGGCATCTTGAGCCCTGTTCAATTTTGCAGCCGACACCATTTTCATGGCATTGGTAATCTGCATCGTCGAGGATACCGAATTAATCCTATTACGTATATCTTTTAAGTTGGCCATAATCAGAAAACTTCAAAACTCTTTGTGAGTTGAGGGTTTTTATTTTTTATATTTAGCAGAGATTTCTTTAGCAGCTTGTTCCAAAACATCCAATGCTTCACCGGTAAGCTTACCCTTTTTTAGGGTATCTAATGTTTCTCTTTGGGTAGTTTCTAAGTACTCCAAATAATCTCTTTCAAATTCTTTTATTTTCTCAACAGGAATATTTCTCATTAAATTTTTTGAACCTGCATATACAATCGCAACTTGATTTTCAACCGGATACGGATCATTTTGGCCTTGTTTCAGAATTTCTACGTTTCTTCTTCCTTTCTCAATTGTTCCTAAAGTAGCTGCGTCAAGGTCTGAGCCAAATTGAGCAAACGCCTCCAACTCTCGGAATTGGGCTTGGTCAAGCTTTAGGGTTCCGGCAACTTTCTTCATCGAATTAATCTGAGCTGCTCCTCCAACACGAGATACAGAAATCCCTACGTCAATTGCCGGTCTTACTCCCGAGTTAAATAAATCAGCTGTCAAGAAAATTTGTCCGTCTGTAATTGAAATTACGTTTGTTGGAATATAAGCTGAAACGTCTGCAGCTTGTGTTTCAATAATCGGCAATGCCGTTAATGATCCGCCACCTTTTATTCTTCCTTCCAATCCTTGCGGAAGGTCGTTCATTTGTTGAGCAATGGTATCATCATTGATAATTTTCGCCGAACGTTCTAACAGTCGTGAGTGCAAGTAAAAAACATCACCCGGATATGCTTCACGACCTGGAGGACGACGAAGCAACAAGGAAATCTCACGGTAAGCTACAGCTTGTTTAGACAAGTCGTCATAAATAATCAAAGCCGGGCGTCCGGTATCTCGGAAATACTCACCAATAGCTGCACCAGCTAAGGGCGCATAAACTTGCATTGGTGCAGGATCTGAAGCATTTGCAGCAACAATAGTCGTATACTCCATCGCTCCTCTTTCCTGCAAAGTAGCCGCAATCCCTGCTACTGTGGAGGCTTTTTGCCCGATAGCTACATAAATACAGTAAACCGGCTCTCCTCTATCATAAAATTCCTTTTGATTCAGAATGGTATCTACACATACAGTAGTTTTACCTGTTTGACGGTCACCAATCACCAACTCTCTTTGTCCTCTACCAATTGGCACCATCGCATCGATAGATTTAATTCCCGTTTGTAGCGGTTCACTTACCGGTTCACGATAAATTACGCCTGGGGCTTTACGCTCAATCGGCATTTGGATTTTTTCCCCTTGGATTGGACCTTTCCCGTCGATGGGCTCGCCAAGTGTATTCACCACACGTCCGGCAATTCCTTCTCCCACCTCAATCGAGGCAATTCTTTTGGTACGTTTTACGGTTTCCCCTTCTCTAATTTCCCTAAATGGTCCCAGTAAAACTACTCCAACACTGTCTTCCTCAAGGTTAAGAATCAATCCTTCAACTCCACCTTCAAATTCGACAATCTCGCCATACTCTGCATTGGACAAACCGTAAACATTTGCAATCCCGTCTCCTACGGTAAGCACGGTTCCCACTTCGTCAAGTGAGGCTTGATCATCAAAATCTGATAATTGTTTTTTTAAAATTGCTGAAACTTCAGCTGGTTTTATTTTTGCCATAACTTCAAAATTATGTTTGAGGTGTTACCACCGTCAATTTTTAATTGTATATATTTTGTTTAAAGTTTTGTTTTAAGCTGTTGAGTCTTCCAGCTATACTCGCATCGTATTGCAAATCGCCTACCCTCAATAAAAATCCTCCCAACAACTCACTATCAACTTTTTGTACAAGAGAAGCATCACTTCCGGTTAATTCCTTCACTTTGTCCAAAACCTTCTTCTCCACTTCCGGAGTCAGCGGTGTAGCAGTTGTCACCTCAGCTGTAATAACGTTATTAGCTCGATCTACTAAAGCAATAAATGCCTGACTAACGGCAGGCAGTAATTCAATTCTGTTATTATCGATCAACACATCAAAAAGCTTGGTAGTCGTTGAATTTACACTGTCAAAAACCGCTTTAATTCCCGATCGTTTGATCTCTTGTTTTACAATCGGAGATTTTAAAAAATTTTGCAAGTCCTTTGCATCTTTGATCGTATCATAGATCAAATGCATGTCGGCTTGAATCTCTTCAACTTGTTTGTTTTCTACAGCTAAAGACATTAAAGCTTTTGCATAACGATGAGCAGCACGATTTCCGGCCATAGTTTCTTTAGTTTAATTCGACATCTTTTAGCATGTCATTTACCAATTGCATTTGTTTGTCTTTGTCGTCCAATTCCTGTTTGACAACTTTCTCGGCAATACCGATAGATAAATCTGCCATTTGGGATTTAATCTCTGCCATAGCTAATTGCTTTTCAGCTTCGATAGCTGCTTTAGCTTTGGCAATCATATTATTCCCTTTTTCTTCTGCTTCTTCAGTAGCTTCAGCAATCATTTTTTCTTTGATTTCTCGAGCTTCTTTCAGCATTTCATCACGTTCTTCACGTGCTTTTTCAAAGAGCTTTTCATTATCGGCTTTAAGATCTTGCATTTCGATCCGCGCACTTTCAGCAGATTCTAAGGCCTCTCTAATTCCATCTTCCCGACTATTGATTGCATCTAAAATCGGTCCCCAAGCATATTTTTTTAGGGCTAAAATTAAAATAACAACAATTGCTATCTGAAAAAAGAAGAGCCCAAATGAAAAGTCGTGAATTAATTTTTCCATTATAAAATTATTTCTTGAAATTTAATTTTTATAAACCCACCTTTCTATAACCAACCGTTAGAGAAAGGTGGATTGTTGTTTTTGATTTACGCCAAAATTAAAGCGGCAAAACCAATACCTTCCAATAGTGCAGCAATAATAATCATTGCGGTCTGAATCTTGTTAGAAGCTTCCGGTTGACGAGCAATACCTTCCATTGCTGCCTTACCAATCATTCCTAATCCGATGCCAGCTCCAATAACAATTATACCTGCACCTACCATATTTGGGATGTCCATAAATAAACGATTTAAAAATTAAAATTAAACTTCACTTTTACTATTATTACTATTTTAAATTATCGGCAATTCGTCTGTTTCCTCACCCGGGATATAATCCTCTTCCACCGCGGCCGAGATGTATAGTGCACTTAACAGGGTGAAAATATAAGCCTGTAAAAACGCTACCAATATTTCAAGCACGCCAATGAATAACGAAAATCCAAAGAAAGCCGGTCCCGCAACCCAGTTACGGAAAATAAATATAAATCCGATAAAGCTCATCATCATCACGTGACCTGCCGTCATATTGGCAAAAAGTCGAATCATCAATGAGAATGGCTTGGTCAACATACCCAAGATCTCTATGGGTATTAATATTAATTTTATGAGCCAGTGAACATCCGGAAACCAAAATATGTGTTCCCAGTAGTTTTTGTTCCCCGAAAATTGTGTGATAAAAAAGGTGATCAACGCCAATGCTAAAGTTACGGTTATACTTCCTGTTACATTTACGCCAAAGGGCATCAATCCTAAAACATTCAGAAAGAGTATAAAAAAGAAAATACTGAGCAAATAACTCATATATTTATGATAATTCGGACCAATATTGCTCTTGGCAATATCGTCTCGAACAAAGACTATCATCGGCTCAAGTACACGTCCAAAACCTTTTGGCAGTTGTTGTTTTTTATAGGTTTTGGCCATACTTCTGAAAACAAAGAAAATGAAGACAGCAACTAAAAAACTAACCAATACATTCTTTGTTATTGAAAAATCCAACGGTCTGTCATTAGTAGGAAGACCGTGCTCATCAAAACTCAGCTCACCTGTTGCATCTGTTTTATAGATTTTGGATTTATAATAGACATAATAACTTCCATCTTTTTCAACTATTTTTCTTCCGTGATCGAATTCTGCAGCAGAAAATACTTTAACACCATCATCAATAAGAATAACCGGAAGCGGAAAGCCATAATGTTTTCCATTCACATTATCGGCAAAAAAATCGAAATAATGTGAATCGAGCAAGTGTAAATCTATCTCTTCACTAATTTCTTCTTTTTCGTTGATCGGTTCACCGACAGCTTCCTGATTAGCGTTCTCTTGTGCAAAAGAGAAACTTGAAAATACAGCTAAAAAGCCAATTACTAATAAGGACAGAATATAATTTTTATGCATTTTTCAGCTTAATTTTAATCCTCAAAATCGGGTGCAAATATACACAAATAAACCGAGTTACAGCATAATTTTCAAGAAGCTTCAGGATTCACTATAACTCACTGACCTCCTGCCTATTAGCGACTCTCATTATGCCTATTAATCCAAGTATCTCTATAGTTTTGCCTAAACTATAAGGCAAAAAGATCTCCAAAAACAAGTCTCTTTCCAGCGTGTAACCTTTAGACTTTATCATTGCTACATAAATCAGAATTTTAATAACGCTTAGTAGAATTAATAGAAATCCTAAAAAGTCTTTATTGATTTTGCTAATCAGATAAAGGTTCCCCAATATAATTAAAGCAGCGATACCATTAAACAGATAATTGAAAGTCAACAGCTCTATTTGACCTTCTTTAAAAAAAGTAGTGGTAAAATGTTTTTGTCCCAAATAAAACAAAAACCCAAGAAAAAATAAACCCACAAGTTTGATGAGCAGTTTAATCATTAGTTTTTCTTGTTAAGACTATTGAGTTGTTTGATAACCATGAAGACTGCGACAAATACACCGATTAATACCGAGATTATTGTAAACCAATCTTTTTCCGGTTTGAAATATTCATCCAATTTTCTACCGCCTAAAGAAAACAAAAAAATGGTTGCCCCCATTTGGATTCCAATTCCTGAAAGTTGAAGATATCTTCTAAGCTGGTTTTGCTTTTTGCTTGGATCTTGATTTCTTTTCTCGCTCATTCTTCAGTTTCTTTACTGCTTCTTTCATAGTACAAGTTCCATTTAGATTTGCACCTGGTTCTACTATCAATTTCCCGGTGATAACATCCCCTTCAATATTAGCGCTGGCTTTGAGATTTAAGTTTTCTGCAACAACGATACTCCCTTCATAACTTCCTTCAATATCGGCTTCTGAGCACTCAACATCTCCAATAATCTTTCCGGATTCACTTAGTACAACCTTACCTGTAGTCTTTAGATTTCCCTTTAAGGTCCCTTCAATTCGAAATGATCCTTCCGACTCTATATCTCCTTTAAACACACTGTTTTGAGATATTCTGTTTTGTTCTTTGGAATAGTCTGATTTACCTTTAGCCTTTCTCTTCAATTTTTTGTTTCCTTGAAACATGCAATTATCTATTCTTTAAACTGTTCACGGTACTGACTCAGGTTTTTATGAATCAGCAAGATTTCATAATTTTCTGAAGAGATACCAAAATTATCGCGATCGATATTGTATTCTTCTTCTTTTTTCAATTTCTCGCCAAAACCTTCAGCTCCCATCCTACTTCTCAATCCACGTACTACCAAAAATATCTTTTCCGGAGAATAAATATCAACTGAAGTAGAAAGTCCTCTTTCCTCCAATTCTTCAATTGCGGTATTAATTGTGTCTTGCAGTTGTTCTGCTTCTTCTCTATTTTCTGCAACAAAAGGATAAATCAAATTATAATTTCCTTTTGAATCAGTGACAAATTCTGAGCGCTTCATTTTTGGCAAAGATTCTTTAATTATTTGTTCTGCTTTTTTCCCTTCTTCACTTTGCGGATATGCCAAAGCCACATAATCCAACGCTTGTTCATAAGCATCGAATCCATATAAACGACCTATGGCGGTAGCTTTTAGCAACTCGAATTTCGGCACCATGGCATGGCCTAAGAAAACCTCGCTATACTCCTCTGCCTGATCAATTACATATTGATATTTTCCAGCTCTATAATCTTTATAAAGGCGATTGTAAATTAATATAGGATTGGATTCGTCATCTTTCAATCCTGCGGGATTCTTTAAGATTTTCGCATATCTTGAATCCGGATGATTCATCAGAATATCTTGTTTCCACTTTTCAGCTTGGTCCTCTTGTTCAAGCTGTGTATAGATCTTATAAAGATTGTATTTCGCCGGTTGAACCAATCTCTCTTCTGGTTCGTTTTCTAAGAGATCTTCTAATTTTTTTGTTGCCAATTTGTATTCACTGAATTTCTCGTGATAAATCACTCCCAACTGATAGTAAGCAAAGTTACGATCGTCCTCCAATTCTTCTATTTGGTCTTCGTCTTTCGGGATTTCAGCCAAATACGTTTCTACTTTATATCGCGGGTTAGCTTCAATAGCGGCCATAAAGTCTTTTTTTGTAGTCTCTTCTTTTTCTTCCGTACTCAGGTCTCGTCCTCGTTCAATTCGCCAGTTATCCTGAAGCGCTCGATCTCCCCATATTTGTCTAAATGAAGCAAGTCCCGAGGCAATCTGCTGAGAATCATAAAAATAGAAGCCTCTTCCCGCTCCTGCCTGACTTGGTTGCTGATTAAAAATATTCCCGGCAAGATGTTCAGCTTTCTTATCTTCTTTTATAGCTTTTTCTGCATCAGCGATGGCTTTTGTTTTTAAACTGTCGACATATTCTTGAAAATAAGCTTGCCTTCCTTCAGGAGACATGTAAACCAAGTTTAATATAGAATCATTTCTCGCTGCCACTTCTTCATACATAATAACATCATTCAGGCTTAAGCGTTTTCTCCTAAGTCGTCTATAGGCCAATGATGCTTCCGGTAAATTGACCATCGTACTGTCATAATATGCTCCGGCTTCCTTATAGTTTGCATTATCAAAATTATAATCGCCCAAGGTTCTGTAAATACGTTCTTTTAATCCGTGATTAGAAGTATTGGTACGAAGCGATTTGTTATAATAAGTAATCGCTTTGGGCATATCATCTAATTCCTTAAAGTATTCCGCTGTTCGGTAATTAATGATATCTAAAAACGGACGATTTTCCCGATCGGCTAAGAGTCTTTTTAGCGTATCCAATTCTTTTTCCCTATCTCCTGTTTCAAAATCAAAATTTTTGCTTTTTTCCATAAAAGCGTTGATCATATAAACACGAGGAGTTTTCCGCTTTAAAGCTATTACTTGATTAAAGGCTGTATTCGAGCTGTCTATTTGATTGAGCCTTTGGAAGATTTGTCCTTTAATAAAAAGGAATCGACCTTTCTTCTCATTATTACGCGTTTGTGTAATCGCAGTATTTAATGCATTGATCGCTTGTTCTTTTCGATTGGTTTTAAGATAAGCTTGCGCAAGTGCTGAAGAAGCATCAACAATATCATCTTCGCTTAATTCTTCATTGTTTTCTAAAATCATGTTGAGATTCGTAATTGCCCGATCATAATTTTCCAAGCGCATATAAGTTTTCTCTCGCCAAATTTCGGCGCTGATCATCACTTCTTCATCGTCATATTTATTTAAAATATAATTGAAAGCTTCCAAAGCAGGAAAAAATCTTTTTTGGTAATAACGCGCTTTCCCCAACAATAAAAAAGCATCCTTCATTTGGGGGTTGTATTCCTCCCCCTGAATCAACATATTGTGTTTTTGAATTCCTTTGGCCGCCTTATCTTCAGCCGCCTTAAAAGCTTCATCGGCTGAAATATCTTCTTCTCGACTAACTCCTGCTAAAGCACTTCTTCCACTTTCTAAACCCGCTGCTCCAGAAAAACCACCTTGATTTCCTCTTCCCTGACTTCTTCCGCTTTGGCTACCTCTTCCTTGATTTATTCCGCTTTGACCTCTAAATCCTCCTTGATTTTGACGACCCTGATTCAACCCTCCTCGACCTCCTTGGTTCATCTGACCAGACTGACCTCTGGGACTCATCCCTCCTCGTCCTCCTTGGTTCATCCCGCCTTGACCTCTACTTCCTTGGACAAACCCACCTTGACCGGATTGACTCGGATTCATTCCACCTTGGTTCATACTTTGACTTCTTCCGCCCTGTCCGGTTTGACCCTGGTACATTCCACCTTGGTTCATTCCTTGGTTTCTTCCTCCTTGGTTCATTCCGCTTTGATCTCTTCCGCCGCGTTGATTGCCGAATTGATTGTTTCTACCTGAATTATCTGATCCAACATTATCAAAAGCACTGAATGCTTCTTCAACAGTTCTTTCAGAACCCTCTTTTTGTAAACTGTTTTTTTTCTCCTTATCTTCTTTTTTAGAACGCGGTCGTTGCGGCATCACGGCAGGAGGAACTTCAACCATCTGACCGTATTCTATAGATTCCGGAGAGCCAATTCTTTCCACGGGTAAAACCTCCCAATAATCATCGGGATAATTCGAATTGAGTTGATGTGCTCCTTCTTCTAAAGCAATATTTCCGTGGTAGAGAATATTGTAATAGGTCCCCATCGCATGGAAATTCCTATTGGCCCATTTATTTTTTTTACGCGAACAAGAGGCAAGAACCACTATTATAGAAAGAAATAATAGAGTTTTCAGTATGTTATATGTTGTCTTCGTTTTCAAATTTATATGAATTTACTTAGTATGAATAACTTAAGACAGTTCGTTTTAGTATGATTAATCGGTAAAAATACGTTTCTTTTGGTAGATTTATAGACAGATGAATTAAAAATCCTTATTTATTTTTATCTCGCCCATTCTTCTTACAATGATTATCAAGAGATTGGGACTCTGCCCCAATCAAACAAACTAAACAAAATATGTTACAATGAAAAATAGTTTTGGACAAACTCGAAGTGTAATGAGTGAATTAAGATATCTGAATTTAATCAGGTGTACGTGTTTATAACTATCAATCCCCGAAGTAGGTTTTTAATTCTTGTAAAGTCGTTTCTCCCGTTAAGGTATCCTTGACAATTTTTCCATCTTCCAGCACCACAATTCTCTTACAAACTTCAATAATATGCATCAGATCATGGCTTGAAATAAGCAGGGTAGTATTTTGTTCTTCAACAATTTGGTTCAATAGTTTTTTGAGACGAATTTGAGTGGTAGGATCCAGATTAGCAAAGGGTTCATCCAAAATTATAACTTCCGGATTCCCGATGAGTGCCGCTACGATTCCGACTTTTTTCTGGTTTCCTTTTGATAAGTCCCTCAAGTATTTTTTCTGATTGAGGATTTCTCCGTTAAAAAGATCTTCAAATTGCAACAAGAAATCATCGATATCCGCTTTATTTTGACCGCGTAATTCTCCGATAAAATAAAAATATTCTTCCGGCGTCAAGTAACCGATCAAAAAGCTTTCATCGATAAAAGAAGAGGTAAACGGTTTCCAAGCTTCACTTTCACTGACAATTATATCTTTAGAAATAATTCTACCGGAGCTTGGTTTAATCAAATCCAAGAACAAACTGAACAAGGTGGTTTTTCCGGCTCCGTTGTTTCCGACCAAACCAAAACTCTCCCCTTCTGTAATCGTCAAATCATCTATCTGCAATACGGTTTCCCCGCTATATACTTTTGAAATATTTTCTACTTTTATCATCTGATTATTGTTTTTCTGCATAAGCTTCTATCGTTTTATACTTTCCTTTTTGATAAACCTTTTCAATTTGGGCCAAAAAGAAATCTTTAAAAATTATCCCCATCATACTCACAATTGCAAGGACCACAATTCCTGCTGTAAATCCTGAAATCATATAGGGAATGTAAAACAACAAGACGGGTAACGCTATTTTCGGTAAAACAAATAGCATTTGGGTGATATTAAATCCTTGAGTATTCGAGAAAGCTTTTGCTTTGACGTTGAGTTCGACCGGTATTCGATTTAATGCTCCGGCCCAAAGTGTGATGTGTGAATTTAATCCGATATTAAAAAGACCACCGACAGCGATTAAACTAAAAATCTTCCAACCGAAATACAAGTAAGGTGTACTCAGGATTAAAGAAATTAGTGTAGCCACAACCATCAGATACCACTTGGATTCCAGATATTTTTTATACGGTATATTCTGACTCATCAGCAATTTATAGTATTCACTATCCCAAGAGGGAACCAATTGCCCGAAAGTCATTAAAAATCCTCCGGTAATAAAAAGAGAAGCAAAAATAAGCCAGGTATAGGATTCGCTATACATGTCTTGAGGAAAAAATATCACTCCATAAAACAAGAAAAACACTGACATTATTAAGATTTGTTTTGGTCTTTTATTTCGACTGATCAAACGGATATCATTTTTCAGAAAAACCGCCACCTCTCCAAATCTGTCCAACCAATTGAGCTCATTTGTCTTGGCTTCTGTAACGCCCTCCGAGATCTGGTCGTCCAGATAAAATCCTTTTCGCAAGAAATCAAAGTTGCGTCTGTATAGAAGCACAGCCAATAATAATGGAATTAAAAACGTGTAGGGAACTTCATAGATTCTATTAAAAAAGTACTCACTGGCTCCGGTTACATCAACTACTCCATAATATTCTAATCCAGCTAAGGACAGCAATAAAACCAATACAACATAAAAGACAACATTGATTTTATTGACTAAAAAATTGAGATAATTAATGCTTAACTCGAAAAACATCATGGCCAAAAACCAAGGAATCACATTGATTATCGGATAACCTTGCCCTATCAACACCACCGAAAAAGGAACAAAGAAGAAAAGCGGCAGTAAATTATAAAAAGAGAATGTGGTTTTCCCTAAAAGGTAATGAATAATTGCATTTCGATGAATGGGTAAAATCATCAAAGGTTGAATATTCATCACAGGTAGTTTTTGCAGAAAAAACCGGTAGGTTAAATCCACTGCAAACCAGAAAAGCAAATAACTGTTTACGATTTTTAAAGGATCTTCTCCCGGAAAAGTTTCTTCTAAAAGAAAATAAGCCCCCAATCCTAATAGCAGAAAAGAGCCGATAAAATAAAGCGCTAAAAATCCGATTAAAATTTTAATTGCCAAGCTCTGTCCCAATGCTTTTGAACGGAAAAACTGTTTCCATTCAAGGGTTATTAATCGTTTGATCATTTATTTATATGTTTATTAAAAAACTCAACTTTCGGAAAGTTTGATTTTTAGTGCTATCAATTTATGGATTGCAAAATTATCAATATTTAGCAGAATCTTATCAACACAAAAACGATTTAGATTTAATTTTGTTACAATTGGAGTTTTGACAAGTGATTTTCGAGAGAATGTTGAATTGTGATCAAGTTTAATTTTGCCTTATTTGATATTTCACTTCGGATGTTCATCGATTTGCTTATTTTTGCAAATTCAAAAATCTTTCTCTTTAAAGAAAACTGATTTATGTTTAAAAATTTCATCGAAGAATTAAAATGGCGAGGCATGTTACACAATATTATGCCCGGCACAGAAGAGCATTTAGCTGAAAAAATGCGCCATGCTTACATCGGCTTTGACCCCACTGCTGATTCGTTACATATTGGGAGTTTAGTACCTATCTTAATGTTAGCGCATTTCCAAAAAGCCGGTCATAAACCTTATGCCCTTATTGGCGGCGCAACCGGTATGATTGGTGACCCGTCTGGGAAATCTGAAGAACGCAATTTGCTCGATGAAGAAAACCTCGATAAAAATCTGGAAGGGATCAAAAAACAACTTACCAAGTTTTTAGACTTCGAAGGAAAAGAAAATAATTCAGCCGAGTTGATCAATAATTACGACTGGATGAAAGATTTTTCCTTTTTAGAATTTATTCGAGATGTAGGAAAACACATCACCGTAAATTATATGATGTCGAAGGATTCTGTCAAAAAACGTTTTTCTGCTGATGCAGGAGATCAAGACGGAATGAGTTTTTTAGAGTTTAGTTATCAGTTGGTACAAGGTTATGATTTTCTGCATTTGTATAAAAATAAAAATATGACCCTTCAAATGGGCGGCAGTGATCAATGGGGAAATATCACGACCGGGACGGAATTGATTCGCCGAATTACAGGAGGGAAAGGTTTCGCGTTAACCACAAAATTAGTCACCAAAGCCGATGGTTCAAAATTCGGTAAATCTGAAGGTGGAAATATTTGGTTGGATGCTAAACGCACTTCGCCTTATAAGTTTTATCAGTATTGGTTAAATACCAGCGATGAAGATGCTGAAAACTTTATTAAGATCTTTACATTTTTGAGCAAAGAAGAAATTGAAAGTCTCACCGAAGAGCACCGCAAAGCTCCACATACAAGACTTCTCCAAAAAAAATTAGCCGATGAAATCACCACTTTAGTTCATTCTCAAAAAGATTTGGACAATGCCAAAAAAGCTTCACAGGTCTTATTTGGAAAATCTACAACAGATGATTTGAGAACGCTGGATGAAAAAACTTTTTTAGATGTTTTTGAAGGCGTTCCGCAAGCAGAAATTTCCAAAGATAAAATTGAAGATGGTTTAGATATGATTGCTGCTCTATCTGCTGAAACAGGTTTTTTAAAGAGTAATGGGGAAGCCAGACGCGCTTTAAAACAAAATGCGGTTTCGGTGAATAAGGAAAAAGTGGATGACAAATACAAAATCACTTCAGAAGATCTGATTAAGGATAAATATGTAATCCTCAACAAAGGAAGAAAGAATACTTATATTTTGAAAATTGTATAAAAACCATCTGTAATCCTTTTTATAAAAAAGTTGAGGCTTGGCTGGCGAACAGACGGAAACACCCCGCCCGCCTGAGGCGAGCACCCTCCACCGTGGCGGAGAGAATTTGCTTGTTGTGTTTTGCAGATGTAAATGACTGAAATAGAGCTCTTTATAAAGACGCTCAAAACAATGCTGTCTTTGATATAAATAATTGTTTTGTAAGTAATTGTATGCTAAGTAATTATTATAGAAAAGCATAATAGAAAATAGGTTATTAGTTATATGCTGTTTTTATTTAATTGAGCGGATTTTGGGTCATTATAAAAATCAATATCTTAATTACCTGAAAATTAGCTTTCAATGATGTATATTTAAAGCAGACTAAAATTTAAGCCTTTTATTTATGGCACATAAAGCAGGATTTGTAAATATTATCGGAAATCCCAATGTGGGAAAATCGACGCTAATGAATGCATTGGTGGGTGAGCGTTTATCGATTATCACTTCAAAAGCACAGACTACCCGCCATCGTATTTTGGGGATTGTAAATGATAAAGATTATCAAATATTATTTAATGATACTCCAGGTATTATTCAACCTGCTTATAAATTGCAGGAATCGATGATGGATTTTGTAGATACCGCTTTTGAAGATGCAGATATTTTGATTTACATGATTGAATTGGGTGAAACTACACTGAAGAATGAAAAATTCTTCGATAAATTGATTTCAGCTAAAGTCCCCGTATTATTGCTTATCAATAAAATTGATTTAGGCAATCAAGAAAAGCTGAACGAGCAAGTAGATTTCTGGCAAAACAAAGTTCCCAATGCTGAAATATTTCCTATATCTGCTTTAGAGAATTTTGGTGTTTCTCAGATTTTCAGCCGAATTTTAGAATTGCTTCCTGAATCTCCCCCATATTTTCCAAAAGATACATTGACAGACAAAAGCGAACGTTTTTTCGTCAATGAAACCATTAGGGAAAAGATTCTGATTCATTTTCAAAAAGAAATTCCTTATAGCGTAGAAGTACAGACCGAAGCTTTTAAAGAGAGCGAAGACATTATCCGTATCAATTCGGTCATTATGGTTGAAAGAGATTCTCAAAAAGGAATTATCATCGGGCATAAAGGCAGAGCGATTAAACGTATAGGAATTGAAGCGCGCAAAGATTTAGAGGTGTTTTTTGGTAAAAAGATTCATCTCGATCTTTTCGTAAAAGTCAACAAAGATTGGCGCAAAGATGACCGTCAACTCAAACGTTTTGGATACAATTCATAATTTTTAACTATACCTGAATTTTTCAATCCGGATTTATTTGTTTTGGCTTATTCATAACGGTTTACATAAGAAAATATACCTTGAATGAATACGTGAAATTTTA
>DATGSA010000376.1:0-2227 GCA_035303085.1 Flavobacteriaceae bacterium | reverse complement strand
GGTGGTGCACAAGGTCAAGCGAGTGATATGGAAATTACTTTGAAAGAAATTCTAAAGTTAAAAGATGAATTGTATCAAATCATCTCTTTGCATTCTGGACAACCGATCGATAGAATTCGCCAGGACGGAGACAGAGATTATTGGATGAATTCAACCGAAGCGAAGGAATATGGAATGGTGGACGAAGTTCTACTTCCAAAGAAATAAATAATTTTCTTTAAACAAAAACAAGGTTACTTGTTATGAGTGGTCAACTTTGATGCTCATATCTGAGTAACCTTTTTTATTTTAATAAATTTCGAGTTTTCGATGGATGAACTATCTTATTATTTAAATAAATAGGATTTTGTTGGGATGACAGTTGAAAACATTTGTTTAAAGTTCGTACATTTGCACACTTAAAATTGAGGAAGTTGGAAGAAAATAAATGTTCTTTTTGTGGAAGGCCTAAGAGTGACGTTAATTTATTAGTGGCAGGCATTGATGGATATATATGTGATCAATGTGTGGGGCAAGCATATGGAATTGTAGAAGAGGAAGCTGCTTATAACAAACGCAATGAATTGGTAGAACCACTACCTTTAAAATCGCCCAAGGCTATCAAATCTTTTTTGGATGAATATATCATCGGTCAAGACACGGCCAAAAAGATTTTATCTGTAGCCGTATTTAACCATTATAAAAGAATTCTAAATCCAAATCTCGAGGATGATGATGTAGAAATCGACAAATCGAATGTTGTTTTGGTGGGAGAAACTGGAAGTGGAAAAACTTTGTTGGCCAAATCAATCGCTCGACTTTTGAATGTCCCTTTTACGATAGTCGATGCAACTGTTTTAACAGAAGCGGGTTATGTAGGTGAAGATGTAGAAGGAATTTTAACTCGATTGTTACAAGATGCTGATTACAATGTAGAATTGGCAGAAAAAGGAATTGTTTTTATTGATGAAATCGATAAAGTAGCGAGAAAGAGCGACAATCCATCCATTACACGAGATGTTTCAGGAGAAGGAGTTCAACAAGCAATGTTGAAGATTTTGGAAGGAACTATTGTCAACGTTCCACCTAAAGGAGGAAGAAAGCATCCTGACCAAAAATTTGTTGAAGTCAATACCAAAGATATTTTATTCATAGCCGGAGGAGCTTTCTCTGGAATCGAAAGACATATTGCAAACCGCTTGAATACACACGTCATCGGTTTTAAAAACGAGGAATCAAAGGCAGAAACAATTGATTTGCTTGATGAAGTAAATGCTATGGACTTGAAAGCTTTTGGATTGATTCCAGAATTAATTGGTCGATTGCCAGTCATTGCAAATTTAAAACCTTTGGACGATGCAGCAATGAAGAGAATTTTGACTGAGCCAAAAAATGCTTTGATCAAACAATATGAGAAACTTTTTGCATTGGACGGAGTTAAACTTATTGTAACTGAAGATGCATTGGATTATATCGTTGAAAAAGCCAAAGATTTAGGATTGGGTGCGAGAGGACTTAGGTCAGTAACCGAAGTTATTTTTACAGATCTGATGTATGCAATTGATGAACTTCCTGAAGAATTTACATTGACAAAAGAAATTATAAAAGAGAATGAAAGTACTGGAGAAATAAGATTTCTTCAAAAAACAGATTAGAATATAGTTAAGCTATTAAAAATTACATATATTTGTCAAATATTTATAACCATTTTTTAGAGTGGAGGAAAAATTTAGAAAACCAACCTTAAATTTATATTAATGAAACATAACTACTTAATTTGGTCATTGTGCCTTAGCATAATATCAGGTATTGCTTTCGCTCAAGATGCTAATATTGTAGGTAACATGAAGGTGAAAGTTGAACCTAACACCTTGTTTTATTTCGGTGAAAACCTGAACCTTAATCAAAATGTTACTGAGAATAAAGTTATAGAAAACGAAGGCAACATTAAAATCGATGGAAATCTAACCAATGCACATAGTACAGGTGAAAACTTTGTAAGCACTTGGATCGATAAGGATACTTATGGCCAGGTGATAATCAATCAAAACAAGGATGCTGGAAAATTAGCAATGGAAAAAGGTAAAATAGATCCAGCAGTTTTTGCATGGGGTCAATTTGCTATTCCTTTTGCTTATACCAATGCTCAAGAAGCTATGCAAAATCTTTTTGGAGTTGATTATACTTCAAATACCAATCGCTACAATGCTTCAATGATGGTTTGGAACAACAACAAACCAAGATTTGA
>DATGSA010000375.1:0-5151 GCA_035303085.1 Flavobacteriaceae bacterium | reverse complement strand
TCTGTTCGGATTGATTTTTGGAAGAAAAAGTGACCTTACCGTCGCAGCCACAGCTTTTGTGACTTCGATGATCTTAATGGTAGCGCACTGGAATTGGATGGATCCTTCTATCGCCAATCTCGAACCAGTTCTGGATTCCTATTGGATTATGATTCATACCTCTGTTATTGTCGCCAGTTATGGTCCGTTTACCTTGGGTGCTATCCTGGGATTGATCTGTTTGTTGTTGATAATTTTCACCAATAGTAATAACGCAAAAAAGATGAGGCTCAATATCAGAGAGTTGACTATTATTAATGAGATGGCATTGACCGTTGGGTTAGTTTTATTGACCATTGGTAACTTCTTAGGAGGTCAGTGGGCCAATGAAAGCTGGGGGCGTTATTGGAGTTGGGATCCCAAAGAAACCTGGGCATTAATCAGTATAATGGTATACGCTTTTGTCATACATATGCATTTAGTTCCCGGACTCCGAAGCAGATTCGCTTTTAACTGGATCTCAATTTTGGCTTTAGGTTCAATTCTAATGACATATTTTGGAGTGAATTTCTATTTAAGTGGATTACACTCCTATGCAAGTGGAGATCAAATTATCAGCTATAAATTTATTGCACTCTCCATAGGAATATGGGGGATTTTAGGTGGGGTTTCCTATTGGAAATTTAAAAAACATTTTAAAAAGCCGAAAAAAATAAAATAAGTTATACTGATTATTCAAGGACAATACATTGATTGCTAACACCTACAGAAACAAACCAGACAAATCCCAAAAGTTTTTAGTATTTTCCTTGGTCAGATGATAGACTTATCTTATATTTGCAGTCGTTCAAAAAACGGAAGTTCTTAAAGATAATGGAGAGATGCCAGAGTGGTAATGGAGCGGATTGCTAATCCGTCAACGTGTAAACGTTGCCAGGGTTCGAATCCCTGTCTCTCCGCAGAGTATATAAGTTTCGGGGTGTAGCGTAGCCCGGTTATCGCGCCTGCTTTGGGAGCAGGAGGTCGCAGGTTCGAATCCTGCCACCCCGACAAAAGCCACTGATTATCAAATTAATCAGTGGCTTTTTTTTATTTTTTACAGGCAATATGCGGACAGAAATTATCTGCTGAACGGGTCCGAACCTACTGGTTTACTATAACAAATACGATTATTCTAACCCTTAGCAACTCTTTGCATCTTAGCGCAACTTTGCGGTACAACCGTTACGCGAAGTTACGCAAAGAAGGCGCAGAGTTTCGCGAAGGCTTTCTTAGCGGTCCTTTGCTCCTTGGCGCGCCTTTACGGTACAACTGTTACGCGAAGTTACGCAGAGAAGGCGCAGAGTTTCGCGAAGGCTTTCTTAGCGGTCCTTTGCTCCTTGGCACGCCTTTGCGGTATAACCGTTACGCGAAGTTACGCAGAGAAGGTGCAGAGTTTCGCGAAGGGTTTACTTCAGTTTGGTTCCATTCTGAATTTTAATAATACTTCTTTAAACCAAGAATTTAATAATTTTACCACTTCAAAAATATAAAATCCTTTGTAGTTATTTTACTACAAACGCTTACAAGTTTTACTACAAAAAACGATGAAGTCTCCCTCTATATTTGCACTGTCAAAAAAGACAACCCAACAATTAAATAATATTAATTTTAAATTTTTTACAATGAAAAAGCAAGTAATTATTACAGTTTTAGCTCTCGGAGCAATTTTATTCGGAACTATGAATGCGCAAGCGCAAGATCTTGGTACGGAAATTTCCACCGAAGTAAGACTAATTTTAGAAGATGTAATTTCCTTTAAAACAGGAAGTATTGCACATGGAGGACAAGTTGACTTCACTTATTCTACCGCAGCAGATTACAACAGTACAAAAACTGCCAATGTTCCTTCCAGTTTAATCGTTACTTCTACTAAATCTTTCGAAATCAAAGCAAAAGCAAATGGTGAAAATTTCACAGATGGGACTAATAATATCCCTGTAGATGTTGTAACAATAAAGCCTGTAATGGGAGGAGGAACTACTACTATGGAAGGAACCCCAAATGACATTCAATTAACCACTACAGATCAAACTATAATCAATAATGCTGATTTAGGAAGTATGTTGGTTCTCGACCTGGATTATGAAATCCCGGAAGCACGATCATCTTCTTCAGACATCTTGGGAAAACCAGCAGGTACTTATACTCAAACAGTAACTTATACTGCAACTGCACTATAAGCCGGTTTTGATTTTCAAACAGCCATCAAAGTTACTTGTTTGCCGTAATTTTGGTGGCTGTTTTAATTTTAATCCTTTCACCCCATTATGCATATCAGTCGTAATTATATTTTATTATCGATACTTTTCATAAGTAGTATTTTCCCTGTTTTCGCCCAAGGCGTTTCTATGTCTCCCACCAGATTATTCTTTTCGGGTAATCCGGGAGAAACGGTGAGTAAACCGGTTACGCTGCGCAACAGTTCCCATAAAGATTACGTGTTCAACATTCATCTTAAAGATTGGCATCGAGAAGAAGATGGCAACAAAGTATATTTCCAACCGGAGAGTTTACCCAATTCCAATGCCGCTTGGATTTCCACTCAAGAATCTACCGTAAGCCTACCGGCCAAAGGCAATATAGAGATTATGGTGCACATGAAAATCCCTGAAGACGCCTCTTCTTCAGAGGTTACCAACAGTATGTTGTTTTTCACCGAAATCGGCAAGCAAGAAGACCAAGCCCAACAACAAATGGGAATTGGAATTATCACCCTTATTGAATTTGGCTTACACGTTTATCACACCCCTCCGGAGAATAACATTCAAAGTTTGGAAATCATGAATATTGAGGAAGTCGAAAAAGAAGACAAACAACAAAAAACCATTGCTGTAGAAATCACCAATGATGGCAATAAAGTCAGTGATGCCACAGTGGAATTAGAGTTGACTAATACGGAAACCGGAGAAGAAATCAAATTGAAACCAATAAATATTTCGATGATGCCTAAGGCTGATCAAACGGTGAAATTTACCATTCCCACCAATCTTAAGGGAACTTACCTCGGCGTCACCATCATTAAAATAGCCGGAACCAATGATTTAAGTGTTGGAGAAAAAACCTTTGAATTTTAGAGTTTGGATTGAAATTCAGCAACCACATAGTAATTGCTAACCTAAAAAAGACAATTCCGGTTATGGTGTTGCCTTTTTTTACCTTTTTCTATGGATTTTCCCAAGATAAAAACCTCGATTTTCATTTTGAAAACGATTCCGTAACTGTAGAAAGGGGAACCTCTTTCCTGAATTTTCTTGTTTTAAAAAATAAGAGCTCTCAAGAAATAAACATCGAAAATTTAAAAGCTACAGAAAAATATCCGGGGCTTCTACTATCTACTCCTTCACAATATAAATTGACCGCTGGAGAAAAAAAACGTTTTCCTGTAAAGTTTTTGGTCAATTTGGATTTTATGAAAATGGATTCCACAGAAATTGAATACTCATTAACCTATACACTAAACCAACAGCAGCAGGAATTAGAAACCTCTTTCTATGTAAAAAAAGATCAAGAAACAAGGATAGCGCTCTATCCATTTTCCCGGGAAAACTATATCAACCCCTCAGCGGAAGAATCTACCGTTGCTGTGTTTGTAGAGAATCGAGGATACCAATCCCGTTCTGTTCAGTTAACCGCACAATCCACATCGGCCGGCTTGGAACTCGCTCCAGAAAAAGTACAGATTTCTCTTGAAAGTCAGGAAAAAAGATTGGTTGAATTTAAAGTGAACCTGCGTAATTCAACTAAGTTTTACCCCGATTACAATATTCGTGTAAAAGCAACTGATTTAAAAGACAATAAAGAGGTCGCGAGCACATATCTCAGAATTGAAGTACTTTCAAATCAAAAGCAACTATTACCACGCCGCGGATTAGAGACGGGAAAGAACTTTGTAGAGATGGCGTATAATCAGCAAAGCAGTAGTTTTAATTATTTGCAATTACAAAGCAATACCGAGTTTGAAATCGGAGAAAATTTTCAAGGAAGGTTTAATACCACAGGAAATTATTACCTAAAGGAAAACAAATACAACTTTTATGACACTTGGTTCGAGCTTGAAAAAAAAGGATATCGCCTCAGATTGGGAAATGTGTATGGAAATGAATACGATTACAACGTAACCGGACGAGGAGGAAAACTAAATGCAGTCCTCGGCGATTACAAAGAAATTGAGGTTTTAGTTGTCGAGAACAATTATAATCTGTTTGGCAATTATTTTCCACAACATCAAAGTGCTACCATCGCCGGAGCTAAATATGAATTTGGAAAAGCTGACCATCACAACGGGAAGATATCCTATGTTTATGAACACGATCCGCGTTTAAATATCGATGCTCAAGTGGCTCACGCTACCTCCTATTTTGTTGTAGACTCCATACACAATTTTAATGCAGAAGCCGGACTCAGTCACGAAAAAGGGTTGATTACCAAAGATGAAAACATCGGTTTCTCAACAGGCTTAAATTATAGTACGAAAATAAAAAACTGGGATTTCCAATCGCTAAATTCTTGGGCCGGTAAGAACTATGCCGGATTAAATCGAGGCGCTTTTGATTTTAACCAGCAAGTCGGGTATCGATTTTCTCATAAAGCGCGCATTTTCGGACAGTATCAAAATGCACAGGTTCATCCGGAATATTTAGATTTTCAAGACAGTGAGAATATCAACAATCCGAATTATAACCGCTATTATTATTACAGTACACAAAGCGCACAAACCGGGGTACAACTTTCTATTGCGAAATGGCACTTTTTACTTTCCCCGAAGTTTGAATTACAAAAAAACAGCAATAATTTTATGACCGAAGAATTATTAGCCTACCGTTTCCACACTACAATTGGAACTTCCTTTAACAATCAAAGCATAAATTTATCAGCACTTTATTCACATGCCAAGGCAAAAAGTAAAGAGGAATGGTTTAATAGCTTAAAAACGACCTTATCTTATAGCTACCAAGCTTTTTCACTTAATGGATCTGTTGAGATAAATCCTCAAAATGTCATTGACTTGCGCTCTTATGATGTCAACGATGAAAACTTTGTGAATTACAATATCTATACTGCTTATAGCTTTCAAGCTTTCCACAATTCACTTAACGGATCGTTGTCGGCCGGAATTAATTATTCCGAATT
>DATGSA010000374.1:0-3373 GCA_035303085.1 Flavobacteriaceae bacterium | reverse complement strand
CGAGCAGATTTGCTGTTCATTTATCACTGTACTAACTGCGGTAATTAATCTTTCATTAGAATTTTTTCCTTCTTCTATATGGAAACCTTCAAACTCATAACAATCAGCCGGATTTTCAAACTGTACTCTAAAAGAATATATCTCTCCCGATAAAAGTGTGTCGGGCATGCTTACCTCTTTGATTGAATTCAATTTATAAGTAAAACTCATTTCATTCCTGTAATCGTCCATGGTGCAACTCGACAAGACAATGCTCAACAAGCAAAACAAGAATATATTCTTTAATATTTTAACCCGCATAAATATTCTTTCTTATAAGATACACACTTCCTAAAATAGTTGCGTCTGATGCTTCCATTTTAAAGCAAGGCTAAAGTTAAACATATTTCAGATTATATAGCGGTTTGTGGGTGTTAATATCTAATCGAGGTTAAAAACACCTGACGGAAGTATTTAACAGACTGAATTTATTTACCAACATAAAATTGAATATCTTTAAAAAGACCAATAAAAAAACAATATGAAAAAGTCAATTTACTTCTCCGCTTTTGGTATTTTTATTTTATTGATTTTCGGGGTGAAAATCTTTGGAAATTTTAATTCAGTGAAAAATGAAATTAACCAAACTGAAAAACCTATAACTATGAAACAAGAACAATCAAAAAACACGCTTACCAAAGAGGATTATCAATTTTTAAAAAGATGTCTGAAATTAGCAGAAAAAGCATATAAAGCCGGAGATAAACCTTTCGGTTCCATCTTGGTCAATACCGATGGAGAAATTATTGCGGAAGCAAGAAATCGGGTCAACGAAATCAATGTGCTGTCACATCCTGAATATGAGTTGGCAAAATGGGCGGTAGAAAACCTCAGTTGGGAAGAAAGAAAAGAAACAAGAATGTACACCTCAGGAGAACATTGTCCGATGTGTTCCGGAGCGCATGCTTGGGCTGAATTAGGCGATTTGATTTACCTGAGCTCGGGCAAACAACTCCGCTTATGGTTATCTGAAGTAGGCGCAGAGGATTCTCCTATTCAACTTATTCCCGCCGAAAAAATCATCAATAACATCACTGTTAAAGGACCCGCGGAAGGAGAGTTATTGGAAAAAATAAAAGATCTTCAAATTAAAACTTTTCAAAGAGATCAATAAGTTTTCTGCTTTAACCAATCAATCCTTTTGGAAATAACTTTAATCCAACTATATCTCAACAATAAATAAGAATTTCATTAAAAATCCTTTACCCCGTATGCTTTTTCCTCAATTAATCAAAAAATGACTTTTAAATCCTTATTTTTGCGATAAACTAAATCCTAAAAAATGAAAGAAATCCAGTGGAAAACCGCTAAAGAATATAAAGACATCACTTATAAAAAGTGCAATCACGTGGCACGCATTGCTTTTAATCGACCTGAGGTCAGGAATGCTTTTCGTCCTCATACGACTTCAGAATTAATTGATGCCTTTAAGGACGCTCAGGAAGATACTTCAATTGGAGTGGTTTTGCTTTCCGGGGAAGGACCATCCCCAAAAGATGGTGGTTGGGCATTTTGCAGCGGCGGAGATCAAAGAGCACGTGGGCATAAAGGTTATGTAGGAGAAGACGGGATGCACCGACTTAATATTTTAGATGTACAACGTCAAATTCGGTTTATGCCAAAAGTGGTAATCGCTGTAGTGCCCGGATGGGCTGTTGGCGGTGGACACAGTTTGCACGTAGTTTGCGATATGACGATTGCCAGTGAAGAACACGCGATTTTCAAACAAACCGATGCAGATGTCACCAGTTTTGATGCAGGATACGGTTCTGCTTATCTGGCAAAGATGGTCGGACAAAAACGAGCTCGAGAAATCTTTTTCTTAGGAAGAAATTATTCTGCGCAAGAAGCATTTGAGATGGGCATGGTAAATAAAGTCGTTCCCCACCGTGAACTTGAAACAACTGCTTATCAATGGGCGCAAGAAATCATCAACACCAAATCTCCTACAGCGATTAAGATGCTCAAATATGCGATGAATCTCACTGATGACGGGATGGTTGGGCAACAAGTTTTTGCTGGAGAAGTTACGCGTTTAGCGTATATGACAGACGAAGCCAAAGAAGGACGTGATGCATTTCTGGAAAAACGCACCCCTAAATTTGAAAAGAAATGGCTGCCGTAGAACCGAAATTTAAGGAAACACAACAATACCGCAGTTGGGTATTTTGGATACTGGTGAGTGTGATATTTCTCGCTCCTTTTATCACAAGAATATACATTATTTTAGAACTCGGTATTTGGGAAGCTTTCGGGCAAGGAATCCTCATTCATATCCTTTCTATAGTGCTGATTATTCTTCTTTTTATCTTTATAAGAACAAAAGTTTCGATAGATCAAGCGGGGGTGGAAGTAAGGTATTTCCCGTTTGCTTATAAGAAGTTTAGCTGGGAAGAAATAAAAGAAGCCAAAATGATCACATACAACTTTAAAGAATTAAGAGGAAAAGGGGTCAACTATTGGAGACATTATGGTTTGGTTGATAAAATGGAAGGTAATCTCGGGTTATTGATCAAATTGAAAGACAATAAAAACTATCTCATCAGCACCCAAAAACCCGATGAATTAAAAAAAGTAATAGAATATTATACCTCATAACACTTCATCAAAGAACATTAAAAACCAATAATAACACAGATTATAATATGGCTTTAGATAAAAAAGGGATGCACGACTTAGATATGAGTCTGATAGAAATGACAATGGATATCATGAAATTTGTCATTGGTCGTGTTAGTGATATCCAGCCTGAAATGGGATATCCACAAAAAGAGGAAGATTTACAAAAGTGGATTGGAGAAACAATTACTCCTGAAGGCATAGGTGGTAAAACAGCTTTCAAACTATTTAAAGACAAAATGCTCAAAGCTACTGTTCCTGCCGATCATCCTCGACATTTGGCTTTTGTTGCCGCTGCTCCAACTCGAGCGGCGACTTTATTTGATGTGGTGGTATCGGCTGCAGGTGTTCACGGGGCTTATTGGATGAGTGGCGCCGGCGGTATTTATGGAGAAAATCAAGCTATGCAATGGTTGGTCGATTTGACGGGGTTACCCAAACCTGCCTTCGGCGTATTCACCAGTGGCGGAACCGCTGCAAACTTATCAGCCATGGTGGCGGCCAGAGAAACCTGGCGAGATAAAAATGAAGACAACAAAGCTTTACGAGGATTGATTATAACCTCAAATGGAGCGCATTCCTCCATAAAAAGCATGGCTAAAGTTATTGATGCAGATATTCTTTTGGTCGATGATGATGAAGACGATAAACTCAACGGAAAATGGCTTCAGAAAAAAATTGATGGACTTTCTGATATCGATCGCAAACGACTATT
>DATGSA010000373.1:0-2170 GCA_035303085.1 Flavobacteriaceae bacterium | reverse complement strand
GAATCATCGATCCATCCATTTTGTCGTAAAACGGTCGTTCATTAAGGTTGAATCGATGTCGAATCAGTAATTACAAAAAGTAACCTCTATATCATATGATACCATAGCTCGTTTTTACTGTAAAATGACGCCTGATTTCCGAGTCTGTCAAGCATTTACGGGAGCTTCTCTCCTTAGAACTTTTTACTTTCTTAAAAATCCTTTGGGCATAGTCAAAAACGTAAAGCCCGTATACCCTCAATCCAAATGGATTGGAAGTAATTCTGTTATCTTTTTAAAATAGTTCCCTTTCCATGCACGTTCCCCTATCCTTTCGATTCATTGCGACTCTTACAGGAGGGTCATCGCGTTTCAACGTCGCTTTTATAAAGCGATGAAACATGAATGTTTATAATCCTGCTAAACCTCGCAAAGCTTTTATATACGGCTTATGTTGATCATCTCGGACTAATGCCGGCATGTGCCCTTGAATGGCATCGATGGATGCTCTTGTTTTCTCTGTCAATAAGGAGGTAAAGGATGGGTATTCTTTGGATTTCTTGTCAGCGACACGGTCTTCAGATAATGAGTTTCCAATTGCTTTAACTAAAGTTCCTTCGAAATGATGGATAAGAGCATTCAACATTCTTTTAAGGCCTTCAAGTGACCAACTACAACCGATTTTCTTAAGCCTTCTGGAAAATAAATTCATGTTTGACTCTGCGGCGCCCATCGGGCGCATTCCAGTTGTATCAACCCTTTGGTCTTTATTTAAAATGTCACGATAATCTCGAAATGCGTCCATGTTCTCATAAATGAAAAGCCGTAAAGCAGCGATTTCCTTTTTCTTTTCGTCTCTGTTTTCTGCTCTTTCTGCTTCAGCAACCGCAACTAATAATGCAGTCGGATCATTGGCATCGGCTGCAAGATAAGCTTTTCGTCGCTCTTGTTTGGAACGATTTCTGAGCGCCTCTTTTATCCACTTTTTTAAATGATAACGGTCGTAAGTATAAACGGCATTTTCAAAATAATCAACACCTGCACGAATCCAAGGTGCTGCGTCTCCATTTATGATGACTGGAGTGTCTTCAGTGATTGAATATTCACTGTATACGTATCGGCTAAATAATTCCCAAAAGTTTTCTCCATCCTCAAGAGAATACCAATATGATTTATTCCGCAGTTCATATTCTTCGCTACTCGGATGCTTTCTTTTCCAACCTTCATGTACAACTCCAAGTTTAACTTCACGCGTCGATCGAGTTGAGTTTTGTTGATGGACATGTAGCCCATCCACCTCTAAGAATAAAGCATCTACATCCTTTGGATGTTTCGTTTTATCCTCAACACTTTTAGGTTCGATTTTTAAAACTTCTTGTCTTATTTTTTCATGACTCATCGCCTGATACCCCAACAAATCATAAAACCGATCCCTGGCATCCCGATAGGAAGGCCCTTTTACTGCCCATTTAACAACCATTTCTGTTAAGAAAGGACTCAACGTATCACTTCCGTTAAATTGCAAATATTGGTCTAATAAGGCGACACGGTCGCCCGTTTCTCGGTCAACGTATTTTCTCCTGTTAATCTTAATGGAACCGAACATTGTGCCCATTATGCATTCCTGCATTTCTCGGTTTTCAAAGCGATTAAAATCACGATGATCTCTAAGCCATACATCGATTTCTTCCAGAAGAGAAACAAGGATATTTTGATACACGCTTTGAAGTTCCTGAAAAAGATTTTGTTCAATTTCTTTTAATATTGGCAGATTGTTGATATCATTCCTCATGAGGACTCCTCCTTTTTTGTTTTCTGGTGAAAAACTATTATATCAAAGGAGAGAGTCCTCTTCTTATTTCCTTGAAATTGAAGGAATATTCCAATTATGTCCCCGTAAATATTTTACTCATACTAAATAAAAATAGTGTGGTGCTATATTTATGAAATTCAAAAAAATCTCTTAATTATTCTTTTTAGCATATTATTTGCTACATTTTTAGGTGTATACACTCCGAATATAGCTAATCTTTTTAACAACTATAATCTGTATATGGTAGTTTTAATAGCTTTTACAACAATTAGTATTGGGTTTTTGTTACTGCGATTGTTTTACAATTCAAAATATTAACCTCAGGTGAAATAAAATCACGATTGTTTAATATATTTTTAACTATTTTATTGATGGTAA
>DATGSA010000372.1:0-9390 GCA_035303085.1 Flavobacteriaceae bacterium | reverse complement strand
TTTATTCATGTTTTTACCCCTCTCGATCTCCCCTAAATGGGCGAAGGGGCGAGAGAGCGACGGGGCGAGAGGGCGATATGAGTTGACGGGTCGTAGGCTGGCGAGTTGCGGGTTAGCGGGTTACGAAATGAAAAAAGTTTTTTGTTTACTCTTTTTTTGAAGAAGATCTATCAACCTTTATTCATGTTTTTACCCCTCTCGGTCTCCCCTAAATGGGGAGAAGATTAATTGCTACTTAAAACAAAATCCAAAAAGAAATCATGTGCCCTCGCCGCGGCGAGGGGTTGGGGTCAACACGCCTCAAGTCATTATTTTCTCCCAAAATTATTCCGTATAAAATCCGCTAAGTCCATATTCTCTGCAATGAGGTATTCTATATATTCCCGGAAAACTCCTTCCCCTCCTTTTTTACGCAACACTAAATCTACTTCTTGTTTCACATAATCTGGGGCGTCAATTGGAACAGCGCTATGGGCGACGTTTTTGAGTAAATCCCAATCATTAAAATCATTTCCGATAAAAGCGGCTTCTTTTCCTAAATTGATTTGATGCTGCTCACAAAAATCTTGAGCGGCTTTAAGTTTATTTTGAATGCCACATAGCACATGCTTGACTTTCAGCTTCTCCATTCTGCTTTTAACGGAACCCGAATTTTCTCCGGTAATGACCACCAACAAAACATTGAGTTTTCTAAGAAAAAGAACACCGGCACTATCCGAAGTGTTGAACTTTTTGAAAGCTTCTCCTTCGGCATTGTAAAACATTCCGCCATCGGTCCAAACTCCATCTATATCGGTAAAAACCACTTTTATGTTTTTGTTATTTAATTTTATCATGCTCAATCAATTCATTTTTAGGAATAGCTACTTTTGCTGTTTTACCGATAACATGTTCGCGCTCCGACCAGCGGAATCCTGTGCCCGGACTCAATAGGTGAAGGTCTTCTTCCTTGATTACACTGCCTTTGTCGATGGGTTTATTGGTGGCTATAGAGCGTTCCAACTTTTGCTTGGCTGCTGAAACCGCTGGATTGATAAACATATCTTCTTTCCCCATCGCCTTATCCACATTTCGGATGTCGCGCATCATTCTGAAAATACCTTCCGGAGCTAAAGACCCTTGTTGATCCGTTCCTTTTAAAGTTCGATCTAAAGTGATATGTTTTTCGATTACTTCTGCTCCCATAGCTGCGGCAACGACCGGAATCATTATGCCGATAGAATGGTCGGAATATCCGATGGTATATTGTGGATAACGTTTTTTAAGAAAAGGAATGCTGTTTAAATTTATATTTTCAAATTCCGCCGGATATTGTGAGAGGCAATGAAGAATTGTGATATCATCGTGATATTGCGTAATGGTTTTTAAGGCTTGATCTAATTCTTTTATTCCTCCCATCCCAGTGGAGAGAATTATAGGAATTTTGGTTTCTGCCATGGCCGCCAATAATGGCAAATTGGTCAAATCGCGAGAAGCGACCTTTAGTCTGTCCGGTGTGAAGAGTTTCAGTAAACTCAAACATCCGGGAGAGCATAAGGTTTCTACGAAATCCAAACCCTTAGATTTAGCATATTTGTATAATTCAAAATGCTCTTCATCGCTGAGTTCAAGAAAAGCTCGGTGTTCCCCATAAGTTTTACCGAAGGAGTTTGGAGAATTGTAAGGACGCTCCATTTCGGAGGTGGTCAACTCTTCGCTTAAATCTCTCTTGGTGAATTTTACGGCATCTACCGGAATGGGATTATAGCCTAAATTATGACTCATAATGGTCGTCTCAGCCGCATCGATGATGTTTTTTGCCAGCTCAACTGACCCATTGTGATTTTGACCGATTTCTCCAATTACGTAAGTTTGTTTCATGAAAAATTATTGTCTTTAAAATTTTCGTGAGATTTTAGAATGTTTTTCTCCAGGAGTTTCTTAACTACAGGGATTAAGGTGCTTATCGGAATCTTACTGCGTTCTGAAATTGCGATTAAATCGTGGTTTCCATCCGATAAATTGAGCACCCACATCATCGCATCGACAAATGCTCTTTCGCCTTTTTGAGATAAGGTGGGGTACAATCCTCTTTTTCCCAATTGGGGCTCTCCATAAGGTAAAGTGTTAATGTAAAAAGCATTCCATTCAATCACCTGAATAATATCAAGGTATTTTTGAACAGAATCTTGCATAGCTTCAAAGCTAATAAAATCTTTGTTATCCGCTGAGGTATGGTATTCGGGATAGGTGTTGTGCTTGGTTCGCATTAAAGATCCTACCGGAAGATTAAAACCCGGCGAACAGTATTGGCGTTCGTCACTGCCGAGCGGAGCAAAGTCCAGAATCTCATAATCTGATTCTGTTTGCTTTAATACCAATGTTGTAGCACGATCTGTCAAACTGTTTTCTGTTCTACTCTTTTTATAGGTGAAATCTCCCGAATCACCTACGCAATTAACGACAAACCCGGCTTGCAGATTGTCTTTCCAATGCGCTCCGTGGATGGAAAGATTGTATAAAGCGCCTATCGTTTCCGGAGCAAATAAAAATCGATAGGTGTATTTTAAACTTTTCTGCTTTTTCAATTCTTTATAAAGGAAAGCGGTTACTAAAGGACCGGACAATTCATTATTGGCCATAGAAGGGTGACAGATATAGGTCGATAGTAAAATTTCTTTTTTGGATTGTCCCTCAATTATCGCTTCACCCACTGTCATACTTCCGTTTTCATCTAAGGAAGCATCGATAAAGATTTCATAAGTTTCTGTTTGATCCAATTTTAAATATTGTTCGTGCGAAAGACAAAACCCCCATCGGCGTTTGTAATAGGAAGTCATATAAGGGATGAGCTTTGGTTGCTCGGGAAGTGTATAGAGATGTGGTTTGAGTTCATCAAAACTCATTTCCCCTTTAAATCCTTCGGAATACCCTAAAATATGCAGGTTGTTTTCTGCCATATCCACAATAATCCGACCTTGACTGTCTTTTATCCAGGCTGCTTTGATATTCCACTCAGGAGGAACTTCCCAATCAAAACAAGAGGAGCCGGAAGGAACTTCGGTTATCTTTAAATCGATAATTTCAGAGAGAATTTGAAGGCTTTCTCGGTTTCCGTCTCCTGATAAGCTGCGGGTTATCGGCCAGAGTCGATCAAAATAAGTTGCTAAGGATTTTTTCAAAGTATGATTATTAAGTAACTAAGCTGAAGGGGTAAAATAATGATTTAAGGATAAATAACGATTTTTTAGACGAATTTATATGGTTTCTAATTTCTCAAATTTAGGGTGATTTATAACGAAGAAGTATGGGTTTTTTGTCATAGCCTCTTCTGATATTTTTATGAATTCAGACAGTTTGTAATTTCTGATTAGGCCATTTCCCACTTTTGCTGTTTTGAGTTGATTGTTTTTTATAAGCGTTTGTTTGATATATTGAAAATCCAATTCCGCGTTGAGCGTTCTGTCGCGTACAAACATCTGATATGTTTTTTCTTGGGTGAAATCCCCGTCTGTATAAGTTCCCGTAAATTCTTTCCAATACCGATAAGGTACTTCGTGTTTTTGCTCAATCCAATGAAAAACGGAATTATAAATAAAATCAGCTCCTAAAAGAAGGAGTTTGGCGTCTAACCCTACCAGGCGATCAAAAGCACTACCTGAGCTAAAAGCCGTAACAGTATCATTTTCTGTGAGATAATCTGCGTGTTTGCCAATGACCGCAACAGATTGCATCGGATTAAAACTTCTTTTGGCTTGGCGTAATTTTCGAATATATTCTGAAAAAACCCCCATGTTTTTAGAAGGAGATTCTTGTTTATTAAAAGGAATTCCGTTGCAGAAATCAAAGTTGAAGGTGGGCACAACCAAAGTTCCTTCTTCTCCAATCTTCTCCAAAAGTGCTTGATATAAAAATTCTGGTAATTTGTTGAGTTTGATATCCGTTGGCCATCCAAAATTCAAAATGGAAGCGTGAATAAATAAGACATCTCCCTTTTCTATTCCGATTTTAGAAAAAGCTTTTGAAAATGAATTGACTTGATAAGTTTTCATGCTTAAGACGGATTAGGAGTTTCTTTCTGCTGCTTAATCAGTTCCGCTAATCCGTTTATGGAAGTGAATTCGGTAGGGTCGAGTTCGCTAAAATCAAAGTCTGTAGAAAATACACTTTCGAGTTTAATCATGAATTCCAAAAATGAAATCGAATCTAAAATTCCTTGACTCAACAAGCTTTCTTTGAATTCTACTTGGTCTTGAGCCACTCCCAATTCTTGTAGTTTCGGTTCTAATTCCTTTAGTATCTTTTGTTGAATCGTGTTTTTCATCAGCATTTATTTAATGAGATCAATCAATTGTTTGGTGTCTATTTTTCCGTTGGGATTAAGCGGAAGTTCTTTGACAAAGACAACTTCCTTCGGCACCATATAATCGGTTAATTTTTTTCTCAAATGTTGCAAAATATCTTTTTTTGAAAGCTCTGTAGTATTGTCTATAAAACAATACAGATGATCTGCCAAACCATTTTTAACGGGATAAGGCAAGGTGTAAACCCAATCCACCTTGGCAAAGTTTTTTACAACGAGGTTTATTTCGTCTAACTCGATTCGATATCCACGCACCTTAACCTGAAAATCTTTTCTAGTAATATAAAAGAGATTTTCGTTTTTTAGCCTTAAAATGTCACCGGTTTTATACCATATCCGATCATCACCGGGGAATTTAAAATAGCTCTCTTCAGATTTTTCCTCGTTTTGCCAATAGCCTTTGGTGATTTGTGAACCTGTTAAGCAGATTTCTCCTTCTGTTTCCACAACCTCATTGTTATCATTGATTAAACGATACTCTTGCGTGGAAAAAATCTCCCCTAAAGATACAATTCCATTGTGAGTTTGTATTTTATCTTCTTGATCCGGAAGGCGATAATGGCTCAATCCGATGGTGATCTCTGTTGCGCCATATTGATTTTCTATAACCGAATTTGGCGCGGCTTTTTGCCATGCTATTGCTAAGTCTTTAGGAAGGCTTTCTCCGCCAAACAAACTATATCGAATACTCGGGAATGAATTGGCTTTAAGCATCTTAAAGCGTTTCATGAATAAGAGCAAAGAGGGAATCGAAAACCATGTGGTGAGTTGGTTATCCCTGATGAATTTGGCCGGTGCCATCAAGACATCTTTAGGAATAGGGTATAGTGTTGCTCCAACGAACCAACACAAATACATGTCGTGAACGCTGGCATCAAAAGTAAGATCTGATACTTGAGAAAACCGATCTTCCGAAGTCAGGTCGTAACGTTTGGATAAATAATTGATATAACTCCACACATTGCGGTGACTTACCGGAACACCTTTTGGAACTCCGGTGCTTCCGGAAGTGAAAATGATATAAGCGATATCCTTATCTTCAGCAAGAATGGGCTTTTCTAATTTGTTTTTAAGGTCGGATTTACTATAGATTTTAAATTTCTCCCGGATGGATTTTGAAATATCTTTTTCATCAATCTCCGGACAGACTAAAACTAAATTATCACTAAAGTCGGAAGTCTGTTTTTGAATGTATTGCAATCCTTGCGCATCGACCACCAGAACTTTAATATTGGCCAAATCTAAAATCAGTTGATTGCGAAAGACAGAAAATTGGGTGTTTAAGGGAACGTAGGTTTTTCCTGAAGCCAAGGTGCCTAAAATACCGGTATATGCTGAATAAGAACGCGAGGCTAAAATCCCTATCTGATCTCCGACAAGCTTTTGAAGAAGGTACCCCATCTGTAACGCGCCGGAATATAAATCCAAATAAGAATATGTTTTCTTATCAACCACTAAAGCCGGATGATGAGAATAGTTGTTTTTAGACACTTCAAAAACACCAAAAAGATTGGCCATAAATTAAATTATTTAAATCCAGGATTCTCTAATTATTTAAAGAATCCGGATTGATATTGTTTCTACGTAAAATCCTAAAAACAAAGGTAACAAATAGAATTATGGGTTATCGCATAAAAAAGAAAATGAATTTTAAAACACATTCTGTTTTATTAATACAGAGCTTCCAAACTGCTTGCAAAACTCCATTTTATAGTTAAATTGCACTTCATTTAAAATAAATTAAAATGGATGTTTACGGAAAAATGCTGGAGAAGGGCGAAACGGATACGGAGTTTTATGTAGAGCGCGAAGACGGTCATATTAGCACTTACTCCTTTAAAGAGTGGTTAGGGAAACATCCTCAATTTAATGCTTGGGAAAAGGAAATTTTTGATCACCTAAACAAAGGGAGCATATTAGATATTGGTTGTGGTACCGGAAAACACGTGGCTTATGCAGAAAGTCTTGGATTTACAGCTAAAGGAATAGACACTTCTGAGGACGCTATTAAAATCGGTCAAGAATATGAAAGAGATCTCGAATGCTTGGATTTTTGGAAATTAGGAGAAGAACAATATGATAATGTGATTATTATGGATAGCACGGTCGGGTTTATAGCCCCTCCCGAAAAGCTAAGTGCATTTTTTCAAAAGATGAAAACTATTCTCTCCACTTCAGGAAGGTTGGCATTAACGAGTATCAACTGGCCGGATGCGACCAATTCGGTTTATGAAAAGTATATTCAAAGCAATAAAGAAAAAAACAAATATCCGGGTTATGTCAAATTAAGATTTAAAACGAAAGGGTTTACCGGAGATTGGTTTGAAGGGTATTATTACGATATAGATTCGCTTGTAAAAGTGGCTATCGAGAATGGCTTTTATCCGAGATGGATCAATTATAACGACAGGGTGAAATACACGGTAGTATTTGAAAATAAAGAGGAAGATCCTATTCTGTCTTAATGTTATTTTAGGGATTGATCACTTTTGTCAAAATTTCCTGATTTTCGACTTCAAGAACCGCGATTTGAATTTATAGGACGGTGTATAAAATTCACTTTCTGCCGATGGAGTTTTATAGTGTTTTTTAAAGATTATCTTTTATTTCAGAAACAAATTCATCCCCAAAAATAAACCGCATCCACCGACTAAAATTTCCTTTGTGCCGAGGGTTTAAGAAATAATCGAGATTATTGAAAATTAATTTTCGCCTTTGTGAGCGATTGGCAAATTTAAAAGCTTGTGGCAAACAAAGTTCCTTCCACCATTTATTGGTAGCTTTTATTTCGCTGTTGTATTTATAATTTGAATACGCATTGAAGAGATTATAGGTAGAATTCCTCCCCTTCAGATGATCGATTTGCCATTGATAGGTTTGGGAATATTCACTCCATGACCCGGCCGTCCTTCTTCTGTAAACTGCAGAGATATCTGGGATATAACCAATTTTTCCATGATAAGCAGAAAATAACTTTAGCGCTAAATCGGTAATGGGTGCTTTGAAAAGCCAATTGGGAATCTGGTCTTCATGAACGGCTTTAAACATCATAGAAACGGTCCAAATTCCTAAACCTTTGCCTGCTATATAATCTTTCAGATTGAAAATTTGTGTTTTCTGTGGATTGGGAGGTTGTTTGAGGTGTTGGGTCTCCAAATCTTTTTCATCAATACATAAAGTGGGGTGAAAGGTTAAGGAGCATTCCGGATTAGTTTCCATAAACGTTACTTGCTTTTGAAGCTTTAACGAATCCGTCCAATAATCATCTCCTTCACAAATGGCGATATACTTTCCCCGCGCTGAAAAAGTGTTATAAAACACGTTGAAAATCGGTGTTGGTTTTTGATTGAAGGAGATATTATTTTCTTTGGAATGGAGCATTAAACGAATTTTATCAGGATGCTTTTCAGCATATTCTTGACAAATTTCTCTTGTTCCGTCTGAAGAATCATCATCGCCAATAATAATTTCAAAGAGGAAATTGGTTTTTTGCATTAAAATGCCTTCCAAGCAATCCCTGATATAGTCAGCTTGTTGATAGGTCAATACTAAAACCGTCAGCACAGGATTTTCAGGTACTTGATTAGGAAATTCCTTTACCGACTTATGCTGATATTTATTTTTGAATTCCTCGAAATTCATAGGCGTAATTATTGGAGTAAAATGTCGAAGTTAGGCTGATTTTAATCTGTTGAACATAGGTTTAAAAAATAGCTCATTTAAAATAGGATTAGGCAATCACCTTTAATATCAACTCGCAAATCTTATCTACATCTTCTAAAGAAAGATCATAGTAAATCGGTAGGCAGAGGTTTCTTTTTGAAATGTTTTCGGTGATTTCCAAATGACAGCTTTCCATGTAAGGCAGGGAAGAAGAGAGAGCGGGATGGAAATAACGCCTTGTGAAAATTTGATGTTCTTCTAAGAATTCCTTTACCTTTAGTAATTGTTCTTCCGATTCAAAGATCGCCGGTAAAAACCCATAATTTTGTGTAGCCTCCTTATTCCATTCAGGGAATATTACTTTGTTCTGAAGTCTTTCTTCATAACGTTGCGTGATTTTTTTTCGTTGCCGCAGAATTACGTCAATGTAGTTGAGGTTGACTAATCCCAAGGCTGCATGAAATTCTGAGTTTTTGGCATTGGTGCCAATGGAAGCAAATTCTGTTTTGCCATTTAAGCCGTGATTCCGAATGTATTCTAATTTATTTTTTAGGGCTTTATTCTTGCTGATTACTAAGCCTCCTTCTACGGTATGGTAAAATTTAGTGGCGTGTAAACTGCAAGTGGAAATATCACCAAAATCAAAAATGGAGCGACCTTTAATTTTTACATTAAATGCGTGTGCTGCGTCATAAATGACTTTTAAATCGTGTTTGTCGGCTATTTTTTGAATGGCTTCAACATCACATGGATTTCCAAAAACATGCGTTGCCATAATCGCACTGGTTTTTTCAGTGATGGCCGCTTCAATTTTACTTGGATCAATGTTTAAGGTTGAAGGGTCTATCTCTACAAAAACCGGTGTGCAGCCTTCCCAAAAAATACTGTTGGTGGTGGCAACAAATGAAAAAGGAGTGGTAATAATTTCGCCTTTTAAGTCTAAAGCCTTGATGGCCATCTGCAAAGCGATAGTGCCATTGGTGACAAATAATAAATTATTGACATTGAGGTGTTGAGCTAATTTCACCTCCAATTCTGTCGCCAAAGGTCCCATATTGGTCAACCATCGACTTCCCCAGATTTGACCTAAATAAGCCTCGTAACTTTCTTTAGGAGGTAAAAAAGGTTTGGTGACGAGTATCTTTTTCATGAATTAAAATCTTAACGCAAAATTATCTATTGGAAGTAAGATAGTGCATTAACTACAAAAGTAACATTATTATGGGAATGAATAAAAAAATACATTTTAATAATTATACATGAATTTATTTCGATTTCTTGAAGAGATAGTTCAATTCACTACTCACAATAATACGCAATATTTGTAAATTCAATTCAATCCTTTGATCATACCTTGGTCATCGATGTCCATATTTTCTGCTGCA
>DATGSA010000371.1:0-10333 GCA_035303085.1 Flavobacteriaceae bacterium | reverse complement strand
AAAAAAGGCTGAAAATCATGATTATTTTGCAAATAATAGCTGATTTAAACTACAGTCTTCACGACCTACAACCTACATCCTACCACCTAAAACCCGATACCCGTAATGAGTTACGAGTTGTCGAGTTGACGAGTTACGAGTTATCGAGATTGATTTTCGAATCCAAAACAGTCAACGCTATTTAGGGAAGCTCATACGACCTACCTCCTACAACCTACCACCTAAGACCTACCGCCTACCACCTACCTCCTACCACCCCGCAACCCACGCCCCCTTTCCCCACAACTGTAGAACTTTTCCACACTTCACAGTTTTGCGCAAAAAATCAAAATCCTGATTGCCAGCACTTTATAGCGTTGGCACTTCAATTGAGTTAGTCTAAGCAGATTAACGAAGATAAATATGCAATCAACTGAAGAAAAATTTATAAATAAATTGAAACAACAGCAAGTTGCTGATGAAGGGCAAAACGCTAATCGCAAAAAATCAAAAAATCCAATTACCACCAAGTCACTGGTGTTGATAGGAAGTTTTTTACTCTTGTGTGGAGCTCTTTTCGCTTTACTATACTTCAATCCTTACTTCGAGCAAATACACCTCGAACGTTTGAATAATTTCGGTGGAAGGCCATTACTTCTTTTCGGATTAAGCCTATTGGCCATCAACGTACTGATGTTGCTTTTTATGTTGTCGCTCTATTTGCGCTACCGTTCCATCCCTCCGGTAACAGATGAACAGTTGTTAAAAACCACTGTCATCGTACCGGCTTACAACGAAGGAGAATTGGTATACAAAACCTTAAAAAGTCTGGTGAAAAGCGATTTCCCCAAAGACAAACTGCAATTGATTGCTATTGACGATGGAAGTCAAGACGATACGTGGATCTGGATGCTGAAAGCTAAAGCCGAATTAGGCGATAAAGTAGCGATCTATCAACAACCAGAAAACCGAGGAAAAAGACACGCACTTCACCGTGGATTCAAATTGGCAACAGGAGAAATTTTCATCACTGTTGACTCTGATTCCATTGTAGATAAAGACACGTTGCGCAATATGGTCAGTCCATTTATAAAAGATCAATCTTGTGGTGCCGTAGCCGGAAATGTGCGCGTACTCAACAGAAAGAAAGGATTGATTCCACAAATGTTAGAAGTGAGTTTTGCCTTTAGTTTTGAATTTATCCGTTCTGCACAAAGTACGTTAGGATCGGTATTTTGTACCCCGGGAGCACTTTCAGCTTACAGAAAGGAAGCGGTAATGAACTGTTTACCGGAATGGATAAATCAAACTTTTATGGGTCAAGCGTCTACGATTGGCGAAGATCGCGCCATGACCAATATGATTCTCAAACAAGGATACAAAGTGTTTTTCCAACGAAATGCCTATGTATTCACAAACACCCCGTTAGAATATAGAAATTTACACAAAATGTTTACTCGTTGGGAGCGCAGTAACGTCCGCGAAACTATAGCGATGAGTAAGTTTGCATTTACCAATTTCAGAGAAGGAGCAAAAACGCCAACTCGATTGTTATTGCTCTACTATTGGTCGCGCTTATTATTGGCCATCCCATTATTGTTGTTGTTGACCATTAGCGTGGTGATGTATCCATTGCTAATCTTAAACGGAACATTGGTCGGAATCTTAGTGTTTTCAAGTATTCAAGCCTTGTTTTATGCGAGATACCGAAACATCAAAGAAAGTTTCTGGGCCTATCCTTATAGTATTTTTTACGCGTTCACCCTGTTTTGGATTACGCCTTACGCAATCCTAACAGCCGGACGCGGCGGATGGCTAACCAGAGAATTGCCAAAAGTTGATTAACCAATTTATCTTAGCAGCCCTATATATGAAGTTACCAATCTATCAGATTTAACCAATCTATGAGCTTCATAACCAATCTATCAATTGTTGGGCGGAAGGAACCTTTCAGAAATGAAGGGTTCCTTTTTTTATAGTAATAATTTGGGCGTGCCCCCGGCGATTACATTAACAACAGGGTATTCTTAATCAGGAAACCTTTCGTTATTATTAAACTTTCCATTCCAAAATCCGGGGTCAGGCTTTCCGCTATATCTTTTTTTGACAACCCAATCGCTCCATAAAAACAATACACAAAAAACTAATAACCTGCTCCAAACCACATTCCCGCAAAAAAAAAGGATGCCGCTTCAATCCTTCACGCGGGGAAACTGTGAGCAAGTGAAGTTGTGAACAAGTGAACCTGTGAAGAAGTGAACAAGCACAGCCAACTCTTCAAGCGGCTCCACGCCCTTGAAGAGTTTCCTCGCTACTAAATAACACCAAAAGACAGAAGCGTGATTTTCCTTCCAATAAACGTTATTACTTTCGTAAGAGAATGGTGAACAAGTGAACGAGTAAACCTGTGAACAAGCACAGCAACTCTTCAAGCGGCTCCACGTCCTTGGAGAGTTTCCTTTTATTTTACTCACTTAAAAGCTTAAACTGTGCAATACCAAAATAAAAAAACAAACCAATCCTCCCCGAATTTGCGAATATCAAATAATTCAAAAGGTGAAGAAGCACAGCCAACTCTTCAAGTGACTCCACGCCCTTGGAGAGTTTCAAACTTATCTTTTGAAAATTGCACGAGTTTATTCATTTTCCAACTACCCAACTACCACCTAAAATCTTCAACCCAAAACCCAAAACCCGAAACTTTTTCCTATTTTAGCCATCCTTATAATTTCTTACTATGGATTGGGAACAATTGCTTTCCTTAAAAAAATTCGGCGATCGGAATATTCGTCTTCGAAAAGATCAAAATGAAACCCGTTTGGGATTTGAAGTGGATTACGATCGGATTATTTTCTCTCCGGCCTTCCGAAGCCTTCAAGATAAAACGCAAGTTATCCCGCTTTCAAAAACAGATTTCGTCCATACACGACTTACCCACAGCTTGGAGGTTTCTGTTGTTGCCCGTTCCTTAGGTCGTGCTGTTGGACAAGAAATTCTCAAAAAACATCCTGAACTGGAGCAACTCGGTTATAAATTCAATGACTTTGGAGCAATTACCGCTGCGGCTGCTTTAGCACACGACATTGGAAACCCACCATTCGGACATTCGGGAGAAAAAGCAATTGGAGGCTATTTTAAATCCGGTGAAGGAAAAAGGTTCCGCTCGGATTTAACCGAAAAACAATATCACGATCTGACTCATTTTGAAGGAAATGCCAACGGATTTAAACTGTTGACCGAAACAAAAAACGGCGTCAAGGATGGTTTGCGATTATCTTATGCCACCCTTGGAGCTTTCACCAAATATCCAAAAGAATCTTTACCACACAAACCCACCTTGGCAGTATCCGATAAAAAATTCGGCTTTTTCCAAAGTGAAAAAGAAATTTTTGCAGATGTAGCCAACAGTCTCGGTTTAATTGAAGTAGAGCAATCTTCCGAACATTACAGATACAAAAGACACCCGTTATCGTTTTTAGTAGAAGCAGCCGATGATATCTGTTATACTTTAATCGATTTTGAAGATGGAATCAACTTGGGCTGGATCGAAGAAGAGTACGCTTTAGAATATTTGGTGAAATTGGTAAAAGACAATATTATTTCCGAAAACTATCACGCACTCACTTCAACCAAAGCAAGAGTGGGTTATTTACGCGCGTTAGCCATCAACACCTTGATTGGAGATGCTATAAACACTTTCTTAAAAAATGAAGAAACCATTCTTGCGGGAAAATTCGACTCCGCTTTATTGGACAAGTCGAAGTATAAAGCTCAAATCAATGATATTATTGCCATTAGCATTAAAAAAGTTTATCGAAGTCAACAGGTACAAGAAAAAGAAATCGCCGGCTATAAAATCATCCATACTTTATTGGCAGCTTTCACAAAAGCGTACGAACGAAAAGCCAAAGGAAATGCCGGGCAATACGAAGAATTAATTGTCGAGAGCTTTTTACCGGATTTAGAGTTTGATGAAAAATCGGTTTATCAAAATTTAATCGATATCTGTAGTGCCTTAGCTTTACTAACCGACGGTGAGGCTTTGCGAATTTATCATAAAATCCAAGGAATGGATTTTTAAAATATTAGTTTGAAACAAAATAACACAACAAGAACAATGATGAGGAGATTTTTTTTACTGACAAGTTTATTGACTTTTATGTTTAGCTATTCCTTTGCGCAAGAGCAAACCGCAAAATGGCTACAAGATCCTGTGATCTCACCGGATGGACAACATTTGCTTTTTGGATACATGGGGAATATCTACAAAGTAAACTCCGATGGCGGTGTTGCTATCCCATTGACCACCGGCGATGTGCATTACAAACATCCGGTTTGGAGTCACGACGGGAAAACCATCGCTTTTTCGAATGATCGATATGGGAATTTCGATGTTTATACAATGGCGGTTAATGGTGGAGAACAGACCAGAATTACCTATCATAGTGCAGATGATATGGCCTATGATTTTACTCCGGACAACAAAAATGTATTAGTTGGAAATCGCCGTGATGCGCCGGCAGAGAGTGTTCGTTTTCCGGGGTTGCGATATTTCCAAAATCTTTATTTGATCCCAACCGAAGGCGGAAGACCGGAATTACTCACCGCTGCCGGTGTCGACAATGCACGATTTAGCCCAGATGGAACTCAACTGGTTTTTCAAAACATAAAAGGGTATGAAGATTATCATCGCAAACACGAAAAAGCTGCTATCACCAGAGATATTTGGATTTACGATATCGAGAATGATACTTATAAACAAATCACTTCTGACAAAAATGAAAATAGAAAACCGCTTTTCAGCAATGACGGAAATGCTGTTTTTTATACCAGCGAAAAAAATGGCGTCCTTAATATTTATAAACATTCCTTAGAGAACCAAAGTGAAGTTCAATTAACCGATTTTGAAAACTTTCCTGTGCGTAGTTTGAGTTTGGCTAAAAACGGAAAATTAGCTTTCAGCTGGAAAGGAGAAATTTACACCAAAACCGAAAATGGAGAACCACAGAAACTCGAGATAAAAATTGAAAATAACCCCGGCTATAACACCATTCAACATAAGAAAATCAATAGTGTGACCGGGTTTGCCGTTAGTCCGGACGAGAAACAAATCGCTTTTGTCAATCGTGGCGAAGTTTTCGTGACCGGTGTTGACAATAAACAGACCAAACGCATCACAAAAACTTCCGAACAAGAACGCATGCTTGCCTGGGCTCCGGATTCGAAAACCTTGTTTTATTCCGCAGAAATAGATAATAGTTGGAATATTTATAAGACTACTTTAAAATATCCGGAGGAAGAGTTTTTCTATGCAGCTACTACTTTAAATACGGAAGAAGTAATTGCAACAGATGCAGAAGAGTTTCAACCTAAAATTTCTCCCGATGGAAAGAAAATCGCTTATGTGGAAAACCGTAACATCCTAAAAGTGATGGATTTAAACAGCGGTAACAAAATCACTGTTCTTCCTGAGGGACACAATTTCTCTTATAGCGATGGAGATTGGGATTTTGAATGGAGTCCCGACAGCAAATGGCTGTTGGTCGATGATGAAAAAGGACATTTTTCAACTTCAAGTACCGCGCTGATTTCCGCTGATGGAAAGGGAGAAATTATCCATCCCGTAAACAGTGGATTTGGTGATTATAGTGCGAAATGGATGCTTGACGGCAAGATGATGACTTATAAAACCAGTAAGTTAGGTCGAAAATCTTTGGCGTACCAAGGCAGTAAAGAAGTAGATATTTACGGCGTGTTCTTCGATCAAAAAGCTTATGATGAATTTACCTTGAGTGAAGATGAATATAAGCTTAAGAAAGCGCGTGAGGAAAAAGAAGAAAAGGATAAAGATGAAAGCGAGAAGAAAAAAGACAAGAAGAAAAAAGATAAAAAGAAAGACGAACCTTTAAAATTGGATTTGGAAAATCTGGATAATCGCAAAGTAAGATTGACCATCAACAGTGCGAGTATCAGCGATTACGCCTTAAACGAAGATGGCAGTAAATTGTATTACTTGGCTGCTTTCGAAAAGGGTTACGATTTATGGGTGACAGAGCCACGCACAAGAGAAACCAAAATCTTGGCTAAACTAAGCACTTCCGGCAGTAAGCTTTACCTCACTAAAGATGAGGAATCCCTGATTTTAAGCAGAAAAGGAAAGCTGGTAAAAGTGGACGCTTCTTCAGGAAAAGTCACGCCAATTGCCATGGATGCGCAAATGGAGGTCAATCCGTATGAGGAACGAGAATATATTTATCACCACGCTTGGCGCCAGGTAAGAGAGAAGTTTTACGACCCGGAGATTCACGGAATCGACTGGGAAATGTACAGAGATGAATACGCTAAATTCTTGCCACACATCAATAATAATTATGATTTCCAAATCTTGTTGAGTGAGTTGTTGGGCGAGTTGAATGCTTCTCACACCGGCGGACGATACTCTCCAAAATTCGACAACGAAGAAAAAACCGCCTCCTTAGGGTTGTTGTACGATGAAACTTATAAAGGAGAAGGAATTAAAATTTCGGAAGTTTTATCCGGAGGGCCTATAGATAATGCGGAGTCTAAAGTTAAAAAAGGAGATGTTATCACTAAGATAAATGGACAAAGTATCGAAGAGAATGAAAATTGGTTTCAGCATTTAACCAACTTAGACAACAAGAATCTCCGATTGACTTTCCAGCGCGGTAAAAAAACCTTTGATGAAACCATCAAACCGATTTCTTTAGGAAAACAACAACAATTGATGTACAAGCGATGGGTAACTACGATGGAGAAAATGACAGATTCTTTAAGTGACGGACAATTGGGGTATGTTCACGTTCAAGGTATGAATGACAGAAGTTACCGAGAAATGTACGATAAAGCGATGGGAAAAAACATCGACAAAAAAGCACTTGTTGTCGATACCCGCTTTAATGGTGGAGGGTGGTTGCACAACGACCTCAATACTTTTTTAAGTGGAAATTTATACTTGAGATTTGCTCCACAAGGAAATATTACCAAAGGTGGAGAACCCGTTGATCGTTGGTCAAAACCGAGTATTGTTTTGATGAGTGAAGGAAACTATAGCGATGCACATATTTTCCCTTATGTTTATAAACAAAACGGGATTGGAAAACTGGTGGGAATGCCTGTAGCCGGAACCGGAACAGCTGTTTGGTGGGAGCGCCAAATAGACCCGACCATCGTTTTCGGAATTCCTATGGTTGCCACAATCGGGGAAGAAGGCCGACCGACAGAAAACTTGGAGTTAGAGCCGGATATTGAAGTACCTTTGCCTTATGACGAGTTCTTAAACGGAAAAGACAGACAGCTTGAAGCCGCTGTAAAAGAGCTGTTGAAAGAGGTTAATGAAGATTGATGGATTTGAATTCCTAATTCCAACCTCTTTGCTTCTGGCTTATTGAAGTTATCTTATTGATTGACAGCTTATTACAGAGAAAATCAAAAGCTCTCTTCCTTATAAAAAGAGGAGAGCTTTGTTTAATTTAAAGAAAAGAGCTTGGATTCGAAGGATAATTCCTAAAGAAAGCTGTAAAATTTAAATATTTATTGCAAAAACACAGGATAAAATTAATTGAGCCACTACTACCACCGCTCTATATAATTATTCCGCCTAGCCACTTCTTGTTTTGCCCTTCTGATAAACTCCGATCCGGAAATCATATCTCCGGTAGTGGGATCCGGAAATTTCATATCCATTTGCCTAATTCTGTCGGCGAACTGTCCCAAAGGATTTTCTCTGAAATTTTCATAAGCTTTGATGAATTCTTTTTTGCTTAAGTTTTTGAGCTTATCTGTTTTCAATTCAATTTCATATTTCTCTTCTAAAGGTTTAATAGACGTAACATTGAATTGATAATCCTCATCGGTATCCGATAATTCCAAAATTAAACCGGGCAATCCACTAAAAACATACGGTCCATCTTGAATCGGAACTTGAAAGGTAAACCAAGCTGTCCAATCTCTTCCGCCAAAATGAGTTGTTGCTTTCTGAGCACTGTATTCTCCGATTTCTTTGGTCTCTTCGGTCATTTTCCATACTACCGGAATGTCGGTTTCCTCATACAAATACCGATCTCTCAATACCGCAGCGGTAACCCAGGTTTCATTGTCTTTTAAATCTTTATAAACCCGCGCAAGAAATTCCGGTCGAGGCATATCCTGGAAATTTCCACTCATCCGACGCATTCCGGCTTGTGGATTTTCTCGAAATTGAGTCATCATCGAATCCAAAGCGATAAACACATCACTGACGTAATAACTCACCGAATTGCCGGTGTATAAATTGTGCATTTCGATTGTGCGCTCTCCTCGATCGGTGCTGTCAATCGCAAAATTGACTTCATATTTGACCTGATAACTCGCTTCGCCTTTGACTTGGGCTGGAAGGGAATAACTTAGGAGAATTGAAAATAAAGCGATTAAAAAAGTGGTTTTTTTCATGTTTTTTGGTTTTGTTGAAATCTTAAAGCGGGTAAAGATAATTGATTTTAGTTTCTTTGTGCCTGATGTAGCATACAAAGCATATTCTGTGCCACTCAATATTTTGCCAAATAACTAAACACATCTTTTTACTTCAAAAGAAAGAAGTTGATAGGTTATTCATTCCAACTCAATCGGATTATTCCGACTTTCAAGATCTTGTTTGTAAAGTCTTTTCAACCTTTCATTAGAGATTTTGTTTCCGGATCTATCTTCTGCCTCAACCGTGGGTTCGCCCATATTGGTTGAATTCATATCTGAAACACCTGAAGTGTTCATTACCATCTTTTTCTAAAGCTATTTGTCTTTTTCCTATGGATTTTGTGCAATATGTGCAATTGATATGCAATTAAATCAATGGCTAAACTCATTTCTAAACAAATTTTCACTCCAACTCAATCGGATTATTCCGACTTTCAAGATCTTGTTTGTAAAGTCTTTTCAACTCTTCATTAGAGATTTTGTTTCCGGATCTATCTTCTGCCTTAACGGTAGTTTTGCCAAATGACGTGGAAGTCGATCCTGAAATTCCTGAAGTGTTCAAAACCATATAAGAATAATCCGAGCTCATCAAAGCGTTCTGTTTGATTTTATCTTGCAGCTTGCTAATTTTCTCTTTGCTGAGCTTTTTTGATTTTGGGAGTTCCCAAACTTTAGATTCTTCCAATTTCTCAATGGATGCTAAAGTGAAGTGGTAATCGTCTTCAGTGTCATAAAGCTCGACAATTAATCCCGGTAAACCATGAAAAACATACGGACCATCGGGAATGGGAATCTCCATCGTAAACCAAGCTTCATAATCTCTTCCTGCAAAACTGGTGGTTGCTTTTTGAGCATTATATCCCGAAACTTCTTTGATTTCTTCAGTGATTTCCCAATAATCTGCCGATTGGTTTTCAAGATAAAGATAATCTTGATCAGCGAAATATTGCAAAACCTTCACTTCGCCGGTTTGAAGATTCTTGAAAAATGCTTTGTTTAAATCCGCAGGATTACTGCCATTATTAACCCCAAAACTTACATCACCCGCAGAACCTTTATTTTGTAATTCTGCTAATCTTTTCTCTGCTACAACTCTAAATTCATTCATAAATAAACCATATTCAGAACCCGTAAACAGGTACATTTTCTCTGTTTTTGTATGCTCTAAATTTGTAGTATCCATACTGAACTTGAGTTCATATTTTATCTTATAATCTGTGGTATAATTTTCTTGAGCTATGGCGCCAAAGCTCAGAAATAACATCAATATCCAGCTTAAATAAGTTGCTTTCATGTTTTTAAGTTTGAAGTTTGAATTTTTCATGTATCATTTTCAGATATAGAAGATATTTAAGGTTATTCGCGTATTTTATTTATGATCGCTAAAAATTAAATCGTCATCTTTAAATAAAAGACTATATATCGATTCTAAAACTTCACTCTCCCTTTAATCAAATTGTGTCTTGCGCATAACAATCATTCGTTTAGTCTTGCTTGAATATCCATTCTCTCATGTAAAACTCTAATTATTTCCACGATTTTATTTTTCTGATTGATTTTGTAGAAAATATAGTGGGAGCCTATTTTGAAACGGAAATACCCTTTTCTTATTTTACTATAATCCTTACCAACAGTAGGGTTTTTGGAAATAACTTTAATTTGACTAAAAACCAGGTTTAAATATTCGTCTGCTTGTTTAACTGACCAATTTTGAAAAGTATAAAGCCAAATACTCTCCAAATCGCTTTCTGCTGCATTACTTAAAATGTATTTCATTTAGCATCAGCATACTTTTGGTGCATCTTATCCAAAAAAGATTTAGGGCTAAAATCATTAACGAGGCCCGATTTTTCTCCTTTTTTCAGCTCCTTAATAAGCTGATCTT